>WAPJ01000139.1 GCA_015520785.1 Candidatus Woesearchaeota archaeon | reverse complement strand
GGATGATGGGGGTTGTGATGAGGAGGGTCCGGCTGGTTCCGCTTCGCGTTCAGGAAGTAGTGTTGATGTGGCTGTGGGGGGAGGAGTGGATGGTGCTGCTGGTTGGCGTGAGTCTTCAGCAGGGGATGATGGGAGGATGGATGATTCTTCTTCGGCTTTTGTTGTGATGGGTGTCGTGTAGGGATTCGCTTCGTGTGGTTCTGCTTGTTTTTCAAGTTCCATGAGGGTGGCTTCTGCGGCGAGGCGGATGGGCTGCGTGTCCTTCATCGTGATGAAGACGACCCGGTCCCCTTGGGTGATGAATTCGAGCGTGGTGCCGTGTAATGCGTCGCGACTCTGATGGTACTGGTGGACGGCTGTTGTGATTGCTCTTGGCGTGAGGAATGGCTGGGCGCGTTCCTCCTCGCTGAGCGTGAGGGGGATGATCGCGTCTTCCTCCTCGCTGAAGATGAGGATTTCCCCGGGCGTATTGTTGAGGAGTTTTTCTATATGCTGTTCCTCGTGATTCACGATGTAGTGGTCTGCCGTGTGCATGTCGCGATGCGTGTTCACGCCCTTCCAGGCGATGATATGGTAGAGGGTGTCGCTTCGCGGGTAAATGTAGGCGGTCGCGTCGGGTGGAATGTATTGTTGGAGGATGATGGGGATACGCGTCAGGTAGAGGCCGAGGTTCTTCTGTGCGCGTTCCTTCAATGCTTCGAGCGTGAATTCGCCCGCCCAGACGTCCTTGACGGCTTGGACGAGTTGTTCAACATTCTTCACGCCGAGGACGGCATGCCCGTCATGCTCTGCCAGGTAGGTGCGGCTGACGCGTACGGCAAGCCTCCGGAGGGGCTGGTCGGCATACTCGTTGAACGTGAGCTTCCCGTAGGCTTCGCTGAGGATGCTGATGAGTTCTGCTGGCAGGGTGAGCTGGCGGATCATGCTCTGCAAGCTCTTCGCAGCGTCCTGCATGCTGAGCTCGTCGAGAACGAAGCGGGCTTTCTCGTCAAGCTGGCCGAGTGCATGCTGGCTGAAGGCACTCGTGAGGACACGCCAGGGTGGGAGGGTGAGCTGTGCATCTTGCATGTGTGCGAGCGCGAGTGCTTTCACGCCCACCGTGTCAAGATCGCGGGGGAGTCGCTCGTAGGATGCGATGTATGCCATGCGTGCACTATCAAACCCGACGTGCCTATATAAAGATTACTCTCCCGTGTCGTGAGGTGTTTGTGCTGTTGGCTGGGTGAGGCCCTTGGCTTCTGCAAGCTCGTGGATGAATGCTTGGAGGCAGTCAAGCCCGCAGAAGCGTGCGCGCTTGCGGATGTGCGTGCCGAATTCGAGCGCGTAGTGGTGGAAGGGAAGCTGTGCGCCGCAGATGACGCATTCGCCTTCTGGATTGGCCTCGCGGCGTTTTTCCTCTGCAAGCTCGGGCATGGCTTTGAGATGCTGTGCGAGGAGGCTGAGGATGCTGATATCCTCATCAGTAAGCTTGAGCGTGTCTTTCAAACCCATAAGCAATCACCCGAACAAGGAACCAATATACGTTTTCCAATACCAGTATCTTCAGAATTTTTAAAGATTGTATGTTGGTGAAAAGCAGAGAAAAACCCTGGAAGAGAGTGGTGAAAAGCATTTCCGGTGAAAAAGACGTAAAACTAATAAAAAACCATGGGAGAGGAAGATTGTATGATAGACCTTACTATTGGGAAGAAAGAGAAAATCATCCTCACCATCCTCACATACTTCCCAGAGGTAGGAAGGACACACCTCTATCAGATGCTCTTCAAGGCAAAAGAAGCTCTCTTAGACATCCCCTTCGTCTTTAAGAGAGAGGGAGGAACACTCTATTCTCACGACCTCCAATCAACACTGGAAAGACTAAAAACACTCAAAATGATCCGAGAAGTCCGACGAGAAACAGGATTCTTCCATAGCAGAACCGAGTATACGCTTACTCCTAAAGGGAAAGCGTACATCCTCACACACCCCCTCCCCAGCGCGAGAATACTTCACGAGTTCCTCTCACACCTCCAACAAGACGTGGAAGAAATCACGGTGGAAAAGCCATATGCCCCGGAACTTCCTTCATCTTAAGAAGACGGATGGAAAAACAGTATCCATCCGGAGTGATGAGGATGATGACGTTTTCCTTTTCCTCATAGAAGCGAAACAAAAAGAAGCGCTTTCATTCCTCCTCAGAGAGATCATTACCAATCAGCGTCTCCTCAGAGTTTTCTCCTCCCATAGAAGAGACTTCTCACTCAAAGGATTCGATTATAGAGCTATGATGCTAGCGGGGGAAAGGATAAATGATGAGACACTCACCCTTCTCAAAAGACATTACGAGGTAAGAATAAATGATGTGAGAGAGACCCTTCATCCAGTCACAAGCATGACGCCAAGAATCCTCCTCCTGATTCTTCACTTCCTCCTCACCACACTCTCAGAGGAAACACAGACACGTCTCAAAAAAGCGTCACTCTCCGATCTTTTAGCAGGAGACCTCGCTGAGAAGATCATAAGAGAGATAAAAGAAGGCTATCAGAAGGAAGGGCTGAAAGTCCCGATCAGTGAAGTCCACAGGATACTCAAAGAAACAGTCTACTCAGGGAATATTGATTTCTTCACACAGGCATACCTCTTCCCCTACCTCACGCTTCTTCTCATCGAAGAAAACATGGATCGGATGAAGAGAGAACGCTTGATTAACCGTCTTGAAGAAGAGGATGTTACGCGCCTCGTAAAGACCAATACGCTCTTCCCAGTCTTAACCTTTTTCTTCTGTGATAACCCTGCAAGTCATACGTATCACAACCCACCCTTCCACTTCATACTCCTCCCCCATGCGCCTCCTGTCGATACGATCACCAGGCTTAAATGTCCCATCTGTGGGAGAGAATTGAAAAAGATACGGTTCCTCGCATTCATCCCTGAAGTCTCTAAAAGACTCATGAGTCCTGAAGGCCTCTATCCGTATCTTATCGCTTATCTTCTTCAAGAGGAGAACATATCCTTCCTCCCTCACGTGAAAGGCACATCCGAAGAGATCGGCGAACTGAACGAAGCGGATTTTATTATTCGTGAAGGAGAGAAACAATTCTATGCTGAAGTAAAAACGTATGCGAGAAAGGAACGAAGCTTGGATCGAGGCTCTCAAATAGTAAACGCGATCAACCAGATAGAAAAGAGTATTCGTCAATGGGAAGAGAAGAGCATACACTTTAATAGAATCTTCCTTATTGTCAACTATTCAAGAGAGGAAATAGAGAAAACACGAAAAGAGTATCATGCACTCTCCACACACGAAGAAAAAATCCGTATCATTGGGTATGATATGCTCCACGCACTCATCCGTGAGATAAAAGCATCCTCCTCAAAATAGTAAAATCAGCAGTTACACGCCCCAGACGGGATTCTCCTTCCGGCGGATCGTGGCGATCTGGTTGAGGACTTCCTTCTCGCTTGGCGTGAGCACGTCACGATACGTCTTATACTCTTTAAACTCGTGCTCGGGGATGAACGTGTAGAGCGTCATACCCTCCTCAATCTGCCTGCCGACGATAGCGCCTTCAATGCTCACCGCGACACGCTTCCCCTCCTCGGCTTCACTCACGCTTTCTCCCTCAAGCTGGATGCTCTTCACCCTGCCAATCTTTTTCCCATCCTCGCGCATGAGTTCCACGCCTGGCGTGAGCACACCCTTCTCCACGAGCACGCCGACAATAGCGGGATTACTCTGGCGGAAGACATAGCCAGGCAACAAGCCAATCCGGGCTGGACGGGTGAGGCGTTTCAATGCTTCACGCTGCTTCTCCCGCCTGATGCGTTCTACCGCAACGTGATACTCGTCGATCAGCTTGTAGATAATATCATTCCGGATAACAATCACTCTTTCTTTTGCGAGGAGGTCTTCCGCGTCCGCGTGAATACTCGTGTTAAAAGCGAGGATGATCTTTTCCTCGTCACGCTGTGATGCGGCAGCGTCAATCACGTCCCGCCGGGAGACGGGGCCTAAGCGTGCCTTGCGGACGGGGATGTCATGCTCGCGGAGGAGGCTGAGCACGGCTTCCAAGCTGCCGAGCGTGTCCGCCTTGACGAGAATACCTTCCTTTCCTTCTTCGAGGAGGACCTCGTCCACTTCCGCCTGGAGTTCCCGGCTCATGTGCTCTGCTTCTCGCTCATCCCTGAGGAAGCGGACGGGCATGCCCGCGACTGCCTCAGCAATGCCTGGTGCGAGGATCTTCACGCCCGCCGCTGCAACGGCTTCCCTGACGGGCTTGAAGGAGGCCTTCCGATCCCGCATTTCTTGTAATGGCTGGGGCATGAGAATACCCCTCACTCTTGTCTTGATAATGCCCGTCAGGCTTGGTGTGAGGAGGACATCCCCGGGCTTGATCATGCCATCATGGAGGATGACGTCAATCGTCACGCCGAGGCCTTTCTCTTCTTTTACTTCGAGGATCACGCCGCGGCCGGGCGCGTCAGGCGTAATCTCCAGCCTGTCCGCGAGGTAGCGTTGGCTGAGCGCGGCGATGAGCATGAGCACCTCGGCAATACCCTCACCAGTCTTCGCGCTCACAGGAATGATTGCAACCTGGCGGGTATAGTCGCTCACGCGGTCGAAGCGTTCCGCGTCAAAGCCTAATTCTTGGAGCTTGCCGACCAGCTCATACACGCGGACGTCCACGTTCTGCCTGACACTCTCCGCCTGCTTCTCAAGGGCTTTGAGGATGCTCTGCTCGCCACTCGGCTTCCAGCCGGGAATGAGATCCACTTTGTTCGCCGCGAGGATGAAGGGCGTCTTATACTGCTTGAGGATTTCAATACTCTCGAGTGTTTGGGGCATGAAGCCCTCATTCACGTCAACGACGAGGAGTGCAATGTCCGCGAGACTGCCGCCGCGCTTCCGCATGCTCGTGAAAGCCGCGTGGCCGGGCGTGTCAATAAAGAGGAGGCCGGGAATACTCAGCTGGAAGGAGAAGCGTTTGAGAAGGTCGCCTGCGAGTTTAGTGATCACGTTGCGTGGCACGATGCTCGCGCCAATGGCTTGTGTGATCGCGCCCGGCTCTGCCGTGACGATAGTGGTGCCGCGGATCGTGTCGAGCAGGCTGCTCTTCCCATGATCCACGTGGCCGAGCACGCTGCAGATAGGACTTCGGAGCATACTGTTGGAGCACGCAAGCCTTCTTTTAAAACCACGTGTTGGGGGAGGATGCGTTAAGGACAAGGTACGCGGATTTTGTTTTCCTTTCTCCATGCGCTTCTTCTCTCCTGTGAGACGAGGCGTGTCGGAGTTTGCAGAATCTCCCCGAGTATCTTCAGTTCCTGTTCTCATCATCTCCATTATAGCGTGAAGAATGGGAGGGTTAGGAGAAAATGAGGAAAGAGGAGGATGAAGAAAGAAGGAGGATAATGGAAAGAGGAAGGAGGAAAGATGGGGGAAGCAAGAGAAGGGTGAAGAAAGGAGTATGAGGGAGGGGTCTTGCATGACTTAGAAG
>WAPJ01000138.1 GCA_015520785.1 Candidatus Woesearchaeota archaeon | reverse complement strand
GAAGAAGGACGTGCAGGAGGACGTTCTCATCAACCAGTTGCTCAAGCATACCCGCCTGGAAGCGAGCATTCCCGTCAACATCCTCACCATTCACGAGGGCAGGCCTGTCACGCTCAGCCTCCTCGGCCTCCTCAAAGCATACCTGGCGCATCGCGAGAGCGTGGTTGAACGTCGGACACGCTTCCTCCTCCGGAAAGCAGAGGCACGCGCCCACATCCTCCAGGGCTTGTTGACAGCATTGAAGGATATTGACGCGATCATCACACTCATCAGATCAAGCCCCACGGTGGACGAGGCACGCGCCCAGCTCGAGGAACGCGGCTTCAGCCGCGAGCAGGCGGATGCAATCCTTGACATGCGCCTCCAACGCCTCGCCGCGCTCGAACGCAAGAAGATTGAGGACGAGCTTGCCAGCCTCGAGGAAGAGATTAAACAGTATAAGCGGATCCTCTCGAGTCGCGATGAAATCTACAAGCTCGTGGAGGAAGAACTCCGTCACGCGGAGAAACTCCTGGGTGATGAGCGTCGCACACGGCTCAGCCAGGACATGCTCGTAGAAGACGTGGAAGCCCTCATTCCCGACGAGGAGACTTTTATTATTCGCACGGCGCGCGGCTATGTCAAGCGTGTCCAGCCCGACGAGTATCGCGTCCAGCATCGGGGTGGGAAGGGCATCCTCACTGGCACGCTTGAGGATGATCATGTCGTCCACGTCCTCTCCACGCGCACGAAGCATGACCTCCTCCTCCTCACGAGTCATGGCCGGGCCATCCCCTTGAAAGCATGGCAGATCCCAGCAATGAGTAGGACGAGCCGTGGCAGGCCCATCCAGACCATCATCCCGCTTGAAGAAGGCGAGCATGTCCAGACCATCCTCGACCTGAACCGCCAGGATGAGAAGGATACGCTGAGCATCCTCTTCGCCACGCGGAAGGGTATTGTCAAACGCACCCGCCTCACCGCATTCACTCATCTCCGAAAGACGGGCATACGTGCAATCATTCTTGACGAGGAGGACGAACTCCTCGACGCGCGCATCATTCATGATGATGATCATATCATCCTCACCACGCGAGAGGGCATGAGCATCCGCTTCGCGGCAGGAGACGTGAGACTCATGGGACGGACCGCGCGGGGCGTGCGAGGCATCAGCCTCAAAGAGGATGACGAGGTTGTCAGCCTCGCCATCCCCACGCCCGGCGCGGAGCTCCTCACGCTCAAGGAGAACGGGTATGGGAAGAAGACGCCCTTGGATGCGTATCGCGTCCAGAAGCGTGGTGGCATGGGCGTGCGAACGATTAATACGCGTGACGCGCATGTGATTGCCGCGAAGGCCGTGCAGGAAGAAGACGAGGTGCTCGTCATCACCTGGAAGGGGAAGACGATCCGCATCCCCGCGCGTGATATTCCAAGCTATGGGCGGACTGCACGGGGCGTGCGTATCATCCGCCTGGACGAGAATGACCGGGTTGTGAGCATGAGCATCATCCGCCAGACGGGTGAAGAAGCATGAGCACAACCATCCCGCGGAGACGGGGAAGCGTGAAGCCCCGGAGGAAGGAATCCTCCCCGCTCGACTGGGACCTGAAGGATATCATTCAGGATGAGGCGCGCGCGGAAGCCCTCCTCAAGGAGAAGGCGGAAGCCTACCTCGCCCTCCTCACGCGCTTCCCTGAGCATGCACGCCCGCGTGACGCGGAACAGGCATTCCGCATGCAGGAGGAATTGCTCCTCCTGACGTCACGGCTTACGCTCTATTTTGAACTCCGCTTGAGCGAGAACGTGCATGATGCTCATGCTCGTGCTACGCGTTCACGCATTGACATCCTCCTCCGGCGGATTGAACGCGAGGAGGACCGGCTGACCGCATGGATCATCCAGCAGGACGAGGCAATGCTCAAGCCACTCCTCAACGGGAGGTATGGGCGGATCGTGAGGCGTGTGCTTGAACGCAAACAGCATATCCTCCCCCTCCAGGTGGAACAAGCCTTGAGCAGTGTGCACGACCAGCCCCTCCCCGACGTGTTCGACACGCTCCATGATAGTATGACCAAGCCCTTCCTCGGCCGGGAACAGCCGCTTAGTGTGATCCGGAGCTATGTGCATCATCCCGAGCCAAGCCTCCGTGAAGCCGCCTACACCGCACTCCTCCAGGCGTATGAGGAGCTCACACCCGTCAGCAGGGTTATCATGCACGAGCATGCTCTGAGCGTCTGGCGGGAACGCGTCCTCCTCAGGAAGTATCAGCATGTCAGACAACCAGTGCTCGTGAAGGAAGGCGTGCGGGATGCGTCCTATAAGGCACTCCTTGCCAGCATCCGCAGGGCTTTCCCCCTCTTCAATCGTGCAAGCCGCGTGAAGCATGCCATCCTCAGCCAGCGGAAGCCATACACGTACGCGCGGAAGCATCATTATGCCACGCATCCCATCCTCAGCCTCAAGACAATCCCCCTCCATGAAGCCCTCAGCATGATCCGCACCACTTTTAACAGGCTTGAAGGCTTCAGCATGCTCGCGGAGCGCGTCCTCAAGCACGCGCATGCCAGCCTCCAGCCAAGGGAGGGGAAGTATGGGGGTGCCTTCTGCGCTGATAATCCCCGCCAGATCCCCTATCTCCTCATGAACTATACGGGCACGATCCAGGACGTCCTCACGCTTGCACACGAGCTCGGCCACTGCGTGCACGACCAGCTCATCCATCCTGACATTCCCCTCCAGGAACGGCATCCCCCACTCACCCTCGCGGAGATCGCGAGCACCACCATGGAAGGCCTCGTCCTCGACGATCTCGCCAGGCGAGCGAAGGGTGAGGAGCGTCTCGCACTCCTCCTGCTCATGCTTGACGAATGGCAGGCAACAGTGGCACGGCAAGCCGTCTTCAGCATGATGGAAGACGAGCTTTACACGAGACTCCCGGAGGGCATACCGATTACACGTTTAAGCCAGACATACCAACGCGTGCTTGAACGCCTCTATCCCGGCATGCAAGGCTTAGACGAGTTTAAGGATGAATGGCTGCACATCCCCCACCTCTACCATCAACCCTACTATGTCTTCACATACTCTTGGACGTTCCTCACGAGCAGAATGATCATTAAAACCCTCCGGACAAAGCAGGGAGGGGAACGCTTCAAAACCCTCCTTAGCAAGGGCGGGAGTATTCGCGGTGAGGAAGCACTCGGCATGCTCGGCTGGCAGGCCAATAGGAGCTTCTGGACGGAAGCCATTAGCGAGCTAGAAGACCTCATCACGCGTGTTGAACGCGAAGCGGAACGACTCGGGTATACCCTCTAAAACCCCCTTCCACTCTCTCCCCTCTCCATCTCCCATCCTTTTCCTTTTTCCTTTTGCATCACCCTCATCGTATCCTCCTCCCCCATTTCTTTCTTCCTTAGAGTCTTCTTTTCCCCTTCTCCTCATGGATGGGAGAGTGATGGGATGGAGAGGAGGGATGAAGAGTGGAGGAGGATGAGGGTAGTGTGAAAAGGGGAAGAGCAAAACATCTCTTCTTGAAGGAGGACAAGACCCATCCAAAAGATTTCCATATGGAAAATTTTTTTTCGGTTTGATCAGTCGTTCTTACTGGTCACGCCTACACGACCCTTAAAAGACCCGCCGTCCTCCACGCCTCGTATGCCCTGCGAGGATCCGCTCATAGACACGACCTTCACGCCCAGAGCCTATCAGGAAGCGATTGCCACGACCGCCCTCCTCAAGAATACGCTTGTCGTCCTCCCCACAGGGCTTGGGAAGACGAACATCTTCCTCCTTACGGCAGTGAGACGCCTTCAGAAGCATCAGGGCAGGATCCTGCTCCTCGGCCCAACTCGGCCGCTCATCGACCAGTACAAGCAAGCCTTCCTCGAGCATACAACCATCCCCGAGGACTGTATCACGGTTATTACGGGCCGCGTCCCACCAGAAAAGCGGAAAGCCCTCTACACGGAGGCGCGTGTCATCCTCGCCACGCCCCAAGTGATTGAGAATGATCTCATCAGCCGCAGCCTCACCCTCCAGGACGTGGTCCTCCTCGGGATTGACGAGGCTCATCGCGCCGTCGGCAAGTATAGTTATGTCTGGATCGCCCAACGCTACCTCCAGGAAGCCAGGCTGCCACGCATCATCGCCCTCACCGCCAGTCCCGGCGCGGAAGAAGACCGGATTCGAGAAGTCATCATCAACCTCCACTTGGAAGCCATTGAAGTCCGCACCCCCAGTGATCCTGACGTGAAACCATACATCCAGCCCGTCAAGACGCATACTATTACTGTCACCTTCCCAGGCGAGTTCAAGAGCCTGCAGAAGATCATCCAACGCATGGTCCGTGAGCGACGCGAACGCATCAGCCAGCTGACGGGCAGCACCCCGCCGGAGGGACGGGGTGAGCTTATCAGCTTCCAACAGCAGCTCCGCGAGCAGGCGGACACGCCCGAAGCGTATGAAGCACTGAGCATCCTCGCAGAACTCCTCAAGATCGCACACGCGGGAGAACTCCTTGAAAGCCAGGGCTTGAACGCATTGAAAACCTACCTGGAGGATCTTGAACGCGAAGCACAGAAGGGTCATGTGAAAGCAACGAAAAACCTCCTCAAGGATCCACACTATAGTGCGCTCCGCGAAGACCTGAACAGGCTCCTCAACGAGGGAAAGGAGCATCCTAAGATTGCCAAGACACTCGAACTCGTCAGGAAACTCCTCGAGAAGGATCCCGACACGACCATGATCCTCTTCACAAGCTATCGTGATACTGCACACCACTTGCACGAGAAACTCCGAGAAATCCCCGGGGCACGGCCGGTACTCTTCTTCGGCCAGGCGAAGAAGCGGGGACACGGCCTCAGCCAGAAGGAACAAAAGCACATCCTCACCCGCTTCCGCCAGGGGGAGTATAATATTCTCATCAGCACGAGTATTGGCGAGGAAGGCCTCGACCTCCCGAGCGTTGACGTCGTCGTCTTCTACGAGCCCGTACCAAGCGCCATACGGACAATCCAGCGTCGCGGCAGGACTGGGAGGCATGCGGAGGGGAGCGTGATCATCCTCGCCACGAAGGGGACACGGGATGAAGCCTACTTGTGGAGCGCGAAGCGGAAGGAGAAGCGCATGCACGACCTCCTCCAAGAGTTTAAACGGAAGACAAGGATCCTCCTCCCACCCCCAACGCCACAGAAGCAGGAAGAAACCATTCTCGACAAGCCTGTTATTATTGCTGACGCGCGTGAACGCCAGGGAAGCCTCTTGAAAAGCCTCGCCCAGCATCCCGTCGATATCAAACTCGTCAACCTCCCTGTTGGGGATTATCAGGTGAGCGATCGTGTCATCATTGAGGTGAAAACACTGGATGATTTCATCCAGAGTATTCTTGACGGCCGCCTCCTCCAGCAGGCACGCCAATTAAAGGAACAGGCTGACAGGCCAGTCATGCTCATCATCACACCAAGCATCCAGCCCGGCCGCGTCCAGCAGAATGCTTTACTCGGCGCCATGGCCAGTATTACGATCGACTTTGGCATTCCCATCATCACCCTCCCCGATGCTGACACGGCTGCACGCTACATCCTCCTCCTCGCGAAGCGGGAACAATTCAAACAGCAGCGCACGCCACACCTCCATCCTGAGAAGCGCCGCCGCTGGAGCCTCCCAGAGATCCAAGAGTATATTACTGCGAGCCTCCCGGGGATTGGGAGCACGCTCAACAAGCCCCTCCTCAAACGCTTCCAAACCCTCCGCGCCCTGTTTAACGCGACTGCTAATGAGCTGAGCCGTGTGGAAGGCATCGGGCCTGTGCGCGCAGCCGAGCTGGAAGCAGTCTTCACCACCCCCTACACGCCCAGCACGCCGCGTGAAGAAACCCGCACTGAGAAAGAACAATCCTCTCACGAAGAAAAAAACTCCGAATGAACATCCTCACTCCACTGCTGACGCTCCTCATCATCCATCCCCTCTCCACCACCTTCTCCCCCTCTTCTTCCCCCCCTCCTCTCCTCTCAAGAGCGCTTCCTTCCTTCATACCACCCTACACATCAAAGACCTACAGAACACTTAAACAATGAAGAGTGAGAGGGGAAGACTCAAAAGAGGAGTGTGAAGACGACGCGTAAAAGGAAGCCCTGGAGGAAAATACGATGAGCGGATGAGAACCGAGCGGAGAGAATCCCTTCTCATCCCCTCCGATGTTCCTCCCATCCCTTCACCCGTCTCATCCGCTTCTCGGGCACGACCTCCTGGATGTGATCCATACTCTCCGTATACACGAAGAGGCGTCCAACCTCATACTCCCTGCTGACGAGACGTGCCGTTGCAATCACCTGCCGATACGCGCTCCGCCGCGGGCTCAGCTTGACCTCGTACACGTCAACCAGCCCATCCTCACGGAATGCGAGAAGATCCGCCTCGCCCTGCAAGCGCCGCGCATGCCAGTATTCCTTCTGCCGGATAAAAGCAATATACTCGTCACGCAGCCTCCGGATAAGCCGGCTGATCGCAGCATCATGCCGTGGTGAGGATGAACTCCTCGCCCGCCTTGTAGAGCGCATATGTGTTTTCCCCACGCGTCGCGAAGCGTGCCTGCTCGGCATGATACGCGTCACTCGGCAGATGATATTTAAGCTTTACACGCCCCGGATGCTCCCGCAGATAGGATTGGATTGACTCCTCATCACCCGTCATGAGAATCCGCCTGGCGAGCATGAACGCACCACACTCCTCGGGCGTTTCAACCACGCGGAGCGTGCGCCGCGCATCCCCATACCAGTCCCCCCGCAGCAAGCCTGCCCAGCGGAGGCTCATACTCGCCTCGCACAACAC
>WAPJ01000137.1 GCA_015520785.1 Candidatus Woesearchaeota archaeon | reverse complement strand
GGCGTCCGCCAGTTACGCGTGCGGATTGATGTTGAACGTTTGGAGTAAGTTTTTGAGGTGTTCTTCTCGGAAGAGTATGATGATAGGTGAATGCGGATTGTCTTCCCGAGTACGTCTCTCCTCGCATGGATAAGATGAGCCTAAGGCAAAAAGAGTTGGAGGGGATAAGAAACCAATGCCTCTGTTAATATCCCCTTTTCCCCTTCTTATAGAGGAAAGAGGAGAGAAACGTCTGATGATGAGGGGAACCTTACACGTTGGTATGAAAAAGGTTGTGGAGGGAAGGAAAAAGATGGGAGGGGATTATTATCCCTTCCAGGGCTTGACCTTGGCATACGTCTTCTGGGCGAGGAGCGCGTCTTCTTCAATATTGGGGCTTTCGCTGATGAGGACGCCTTCAACATGGTAGGCTTTGAGCACGCTCAGCCAGTCCTCATAGTGGAAGTCTGATTCTTTGAGGGGGAGGTGATGCTTCTCTCCCTTCTCCCCGTAGGCGATACCGCTGAAATGCACGTGGAGTTCGTGTAACGCGTCTCGGCCGAGCAGTGCTTCTACGCGGTTGAGGATCTCGGCGAATTCTCGCGGGGTATTATAGGCTTGTGTTCGCGCGTGTAAGTGTGCGAAGTCAATGCAGGGGAGGACGTTGTCGAACGCTTGGCTGAGCGTGAGGACTTCGTTCAGGCTGCCATACTGGCTTGGCTTGCCCATTGTCTCGGGGCGGAGCCAGACGGCAAGGCCTTCATCCTCCGCCTTCTTCGTAATGGTCTTGAGCGTCTCGTAGACGCGCTTATGCACGCGTTCGGGCGTGTCCTTCTGATAGTAGCCTGGATGGAAGACGACACTATACCCGCCAGCGGCGTGGAGGGCGCGCGCACTGTCAAGGATGCGTTTGATCGTTGCCTCGCGCTTCGCGTGATCGGTCGTGGCGAGGTTGACATAGTAGGGTGCGTGAGCGGTGAGCGTCACGTCCGCTTCGCGTGCTGCTTTCTTGACGGGCTCGGCTCTTTCTGGTTTGAGGAAGACGCTGCGGACGAATTCGAGTTCTAAAGCGTGAAGGCCGAGCGTGTGGACGTGCTTGATGCCTGTGATGGTATCAGCGGGCTTGGGCGTGCTGAGGGGTATGCCCGCGGTGCCGAAGCGGACGCCCTTGCCGCGCATGCGTGGGAGTCGCATGGAGTGGCGTGTGGTGGAGCCTGGTTTTTGAGTGTTACGTTACGAGGAGGCTTGTGGGTCGTATGAGCGGGTGGAGAAGGGGATGTGGTTATCGTTGGTGGGATTGGAGTGGAGGGTTGAGAGTGACGTGTGGATGGAGGAGGGAAAGCGAGGGGGTATGAAGGATGATTATGCAGGTTTTCTCTGGGTGGAATGGGCGAGGATCTTCTCCAAGGAAAACCCTGTTGGGAGAGGGTTTAGAGGGGTAGACGTGAAGAGTCTGGAATGGCTTTATCCGCATTTTCTTTATCCTCTTCTTCTCTCTTCTTGTTTCTTCATCTTTCCCGTTTTTCTCATGATTCTTAAGGGGTTTTTCTCTGCGTCTCCTCCTTCGCGTTTGGAGGAGGAGCTTATTCATTGCGAGAGGATAGCTCACGATTCGTCTTCCTCATGAGGCTCAACGCGAATATCCTCTCTGCTGATGGGAATGGTCTTGCGGAAGGAGAGGACGTACTTCTGCGTGTCGGGATGATAGGTGAGCGTGTGCGTTGGGTGGAGCGCGTTACTGGTGTGATCATGCAGATGGTAGATGGTGACAGGTTTGAAGCCTGACGGGTCTTGCGCGCGGGAGGTCATGACGGCTTCGCGCGTAATGCTCAGCACCTCGTAGGCCTTGCCGCGGATCGTGATGGTATCACCCGGTCTGGCGTTGAGCGGATTCACATCGTCTTCTCCCATGCGTGTGTGAATGGGAGAGGAGGGTTATAAGGCTTTAGGGGTGGAGGTGGTGTTTGCGCCGCCAGGCGAGGTCGATCGTGAGGAGGATGAGGATGAGCACGTACGCCCAGGGGGGATGGTCTCTCACTTGGTGTGTGCGTGGTGGCATGCTGAGCGCGAGCTGCTCATAGAGGCTTGTATTCTGCGTGTAGCTGATACTCCGCGGATAGTCCGTGACAATGGGGACGGGTGGTGTCGTGTTAATCGTCTCACGAACGCCGGCTGGGAGGAGGGCAGTCCACGCGCGTGCCGTACGTGTGAGGCGTGTATAGTTCATAGGGAGTGGTGTCTTCCCAGGGCATGTGAGCGCGTATGCTTCCCCCTCCTCGCGGAGCGTGCATGCCCTGGGATGCCCATGGCTTGCGAGGAGGTTTGCGATGATCCACGCGTCCTCGTCTGCAAGACTGCCAGGCGTGGTGCTTGGCGTTGTGATAAGGCTGAGTCGGCCTGCACCCCACGTGCTCGTGATCAGCACGGGGAGGCCGCTCGTCGTGCTGAGGAGCGTGTCCGCCCATGCGGCCGGCTGGTAGGGGATAACCTGGTCAACACTCCCCCTGGGTGGCTGGGGGATGAGCCTGCTCGGCCTCGTCCTGATGAGCTGGTAGCCCGTGGCATTCACGTCCTCCTCGTGGAAGAGGAGCTTGTAGGCTGTTGGCGTATAATTGGTGAGGATGCCATCCGCCGCTTGTGCGATGCGTGTGAGATGCTGAAGGTTTGGCTGACTCGTAAGGGGGATGATGATAAGCCTCCCCCTGCCGCGCAGGGTGCGTGCTGCTTGCACGTCAGCAGTTGGCGTGCTACTATAGCCATCCGTGAGGAGGATGACCTGGCCGCCCTCATGTCCTTGTAACTGGTCGGCCGCGGCTTGGAGGCCGGTGGCAATGCTCGTGCCACCATATGCGGGGAGCGTGTAGATCGTGCCGATGAGGAGTGGTGTGCGCTTCTTCTCGCGGAGGGGGATGATCGTGGTGGCGCGCGTGTTGAACGCGATGAGACTGATCAGGCTTTCCTCGGGGAGTTGGCTGGCAATGCTTGCCGCGATGGCTTTCGCCTGGACGAGCCGGGTAATATTCGCGGTCTGATTAGTAGGCTGGAGGCTGCTCCCGCTAATATCAATGAGGAGGATGACGACAGGCGTCTTACCAGTCGCGCGTGTAGTTGTGCTCCGTACGGCTGGGAGGACCTTCCAGGATGCGGCTGCCTCGGGCGTGAGGATGAGGCTTGCACCCTCTGCTGCCTGCTGGAGGAGGTATGCTTGCATGCGCTCGGATTGTGGCGTGGTGATGAGATACGCGTCAGCAGGCTCTCCTCTGACAAGCCTGCCTGCTTCTGCCGCGACGCGTGCGAGTGGCGTGTCATTCCCGAGGATGCGGACGCGTGGGGGTGGGATGCGCGTGACGAGCCGGACGGCATGATTATTCGCCTCGAGGCCGTCATCAACATCAAGGTCTGCCCTGATGATCGTGTATGTCTCCCGGAGGGGGATGGTAAGCTGTTTTCTCGCGCCTGGCGTGAGGTTTATCGTCCATGACGTGTTCCCGGTGGAGACGCGGATGGGGAGGGTCGTATTGTCCGGCTTATTCGCGTTCAGGATGATGGTGATGTGTGTCGTATTCTGAATGGTCTGTGCGGGAGCGTTGATGCGTACGGCATAATCCGTGATGAGCACGTCGGGCGTGAGGGGGGTGATGCTAATATGCTCGCGTTCCGCGATGCGCTTGATGATGCTTGGCATACCATCCATGTGGCCCGTGCTGATGATTGTGAGGTTCGCGTTCGGCTGGAGGTAGGGGGTGAGGTTCTCATACGCTGTGAGGGGTGCCTTGTGGGTGATGGTGAGG
>WAPJ01000136.1 GCA_015520785.1 Candidatus Woesearchaeota archaeon | reverse complement strand
CCCCAGGGGAGTGCGCGTGCTTGATCTCCCCTGGCCGCGCGTGAAGGGTATTCTCAGCCTCTGGCATGAGAAGCTCCCCTCGCACGATCTCGCCCACCTCCTCAGCCGAGAGGGAATAGCAGTAAGGGCGGGATGGCATTGTGCGCAGCCCTTCCACGAGCATTCCCAGGCGAAGCCGACCGTTCGCGTGAGCACGGCAGCCTACACGCGCGAGGAGGACCTTCAGCGGTTTTTCACCGCGTATAAACGCCTCGTGAAACGCTACGCGTAGTGAGAAGGCGTTCCTGAGTCCCATCAGATAGCCTGCTCAATCAGCTTTCCTCTCATCCAGTAAGCCGATCACACGCTTCTTTCCTCTTCACCCGTTTCAGCAGGGGATACACTAAAAGAGAAAGAGGGGAAAATAAAGGGGATATGAAGAATAAGAGAAAAAGAAAGAGAGGAAAAGGAGAAAAGAGGAGAAAAAAGAGGGTAGGAGCAGGAAAAAGAAGATGGAGGAGAGGATGGAAAGCTTAAGAAGAGAAGGGAGATTTTTCAGAAGCGTATGCGAAGAAGCGGAGAAGAAGATGCCACGCGTGAGGGGAAGGCTGCGCGTATTCGCAGAGAACTCGCCGCGAAGCGGGAGCGAGAGCTTACCGCCTTGCAAGAAGCCCTCCTCGCATGGTACGAGAAGCATGCGCGAGACCTGCCCTGGCGGCGGACGCGGGATCCGTATCATATTCTCGTGAGTGAGGTCATGCTCCAGCAGACCCAGGTGGAACGGGTGATTCCCAAGTATGAGGCGTTTCTTGAACGATTCTCCACGCTCAAGCATCTGGCGGAAGCTCCGACGGGAGACTTGCTCGCAGCCTGGAAGGGCTTGGGCTATCATCGGCGCGCGCTCAACCTCCGCAAGACAGCACAGGTTATTCTAAAAGAGTATAATGGACGGTTCCCTCAAACACCCGGGGAATTGGAAAAGCTCCCGGGGATTGGCGCGTATACGGCCGCCGCGATTGCGAGCTTCGCGTTTAACCATCCCGTTGCCGTGTATGATACGAACGTCCGACGCGTCCTCGCGCGCATGAGCGGGGTGCATGATGAAGCCTTCCTCCGCGAGCTTGCCAGCCGGATCCTCCCAGTAGAGAAGAGTCGCGTGTGGAATAATGCGATCATGGAACTTGGGAGTCTCGTGTGCATGAAGCAGCCTCAGTGTACGGCGTGTCCGCTCCGCGCGTGGTGCTATGCGGTGCATGTCAAGGATTATCGTACGCCACCCGTGCCACGCCAGTCGAAGTATGAGGGCTCGTGGCGGCAATACCGGGCGCGATTACTGCACGCGCTGCTCGAAGGACCCCTGCCTGTGGAGGGGGTGCGGGAGCGTCTGCAGCTTCCAGCAGCGTATGATGCTGAACGCCTCATGCACGAGCTGGAACGGGAGGGCTTTGTGAGGATTGAGGATGGTCTCGTCAGGCTCGCCTAGAGAGAGTGCGTGTGCGTGGAGCATTCACGCTCAACGCTTAAAAGCCCCGTGTCCCCTCCCACTCCTGTATGACGCTCCTTCAGCTTGAAGATGTGAAGGCATCGTTTGAGGAAAAGCAGATTTTGAAGGGCGTGAGCTTCGCGCTTGGGAAGGGGGAGGTTGTCGCGCTCATGGGCCCGAATGGGAGTGGGAAGAGCACGCTCGCGCACGTGCTCATGGGTGATCCCCGCTACGAGGTTGAGGGAAAAGCAGTGTATGCTGGTGAGAATCTCTTCCAGCTTGAGCCTGACGAGCGGAGCCGGAAGGGTATGTTCCTGAGCTTCCAGCAGCCCCGTGAGATTCCAGGAGTAAGGGTGAGCGCATTCTTCCGTGCAATCCTGCGTGCGCATGCCAAGCTCCCTAGCCCTGAGGAGTTCTTGGAAGAAGCGAGGAATGCGCTCCGCACGGTCGGTCTGCCTGAGGAGGTCCTTGAGCGTGAGGTGAATGTTGGTTTTAGTGGTGGTGAGCGGAAGCGTCTTGAGCTTGCGCAAATGCTCCTCCTCAAGCCAAGGCTTGTCATCCTTGATGAGATTGATTCGGGCTTGGATGTTGACGCGCTCCGCGTGGTTGCACGCGTTGTCAACGCGTTGCGGGATGATTCGCGGAGTTTTCTCATTATTACGCATTATAGTCGGATATTGCATCATGTGAATCCTGACCGTGTCCTGATCATGAGGGAGGGTCGTCTCGCGCGTGAAGGCCCAGCCCGGCTCGCATGGGAGATTGAGGAGAAGGGTTATGGTTTGCTTGAAGAAGCGGCTTCACGCACCCAGTCACGAGGAATGTAAACAAAGCCGGGAAGGTTTTCAGGCGGATAGGTGAGCGTTGGTTTAACAGTTCGCAGGGGGAGCGTATCCGTCGGTACGGGTCGGACAAGGCTTCCATCGGCTGCTGGCGTTCCACTTATTGATGAGATTACTGCGGCATGCCAGGGAGCCTCATACGCCTTCCCATAGCCCTCTCGTAAGGCTTTTTCAACTTCATCTTCTGCCTCTCTGACGAGGCGTTCTTCAAGGAGGATGCCCATCTGCCGTCCCTGCCGCCATGGCTGAATCGCACGGATGATACGTTCAAGCTTGCTCTTCTTTCCTCCAGGAGGATCGCGGAGCCACGCGAAGGGGAGATTAAAAATGTATGTGTGACGATTCCCCTGCACGCTAATGCCGAGACTCTCATTGAGGATGATGCGTGCCGTCTCGTGAGGAGGGATGCGCGTATACGTCCCGGGGGGAAGGGCGCGTGCTTCTCCCACGTACTCTTTGAGACGTTTCACTTGGGGGAGGGGGAGGAAGTCAAGAGTGAGCGTCTCGTCTTCTGATGACGCGTGGGGGATAGGAGTATATCCATGCCGGCCGGTCCGCTTTGTTGCGACAGCGCGTTCAGCGAGATGGAGGAGGGTGTGCTCGCGGATGCGGACACCCTCGGTGGGAGTGAAGGTGACACGATAGGCGGCACAGTCCCGAGGGCAGAAGGGCGTATAGGCAGGGGGAAGGGGTTTGAGCGGTATGCTCTTCAAGGTGAGAAAATGGGAGGAAGAAGTTCCTTCAATATCGGTGAGGTAGAGGGGGGTTTCAAGAGGCTGTTCCTCTTTGACATCTCGCAGCGTATGCTGGAGAACGCTTCCACGCTTTGCAAAGTGGTCTTCAAGGATGTAGAGGATGCCGCCGATAAGATCCGTGTGGGGATTGGAAGTCATGACCGGAGGAAAGCCCTCTAACCTTTTAAAACATTCGCATTTTAACCACTCTTTAGTAAAAGCAATTTTGTTGGGTGGGGGAAGAGCGCTAAAAAAAGACAAGGGAAGCACACGTTCACCATGCATCATCCTTTCCAGCCCATCCTCCCACACAACGCGCAAGTGCTCATCCTCGGCAGCTTCCCCAGTCCCGCTTCGCGCAGGGAGGGCTTCTATTATGGGCATCCCCGGAATGCCTTCTGGCGTATCCTTGAAGACCTCACGGGAAAGCCCTTCACACAGATGAATCGAGAGGAGAAGATCAGAATGCTCCACGCGCTTCGCATCGCGCTCTGGGATGCGTATGCTGCCGCACAGCCAGAGGGGAGCAGTGATAGTCGCTTACGCGAGCGCGTGCCGAACGATTTCAGCATCCTCCCACGAACAATACGGCTTGTCGCGTATAATGGTCGCACCGCCGCACGCGTCAAACCCCTCGTCGAGAATGTGCTTCCTCACGCGGAGCATGCCATCCTCCCGAGTACGAGTCCTGCGCATACGCTGTCCTACCAGCGGAAGCTGGAAGCCTGGCGCATCCTCTGCAGAGCTCTTCCTTGCGTGAGGAAAGCACCTTAAACCCTGCCAGCATTCCAGGCATGCATGCGACACTTCATCGTGTATAGTCAGCATGCACGGACGAGTGGGAATATAAAGGATCTCGCACAGGCTGGGCGGATTGACATCCTCCTGCATAGCATGCTCCACGCCTTCTTCACGAGTAATGCGATCCGCGAGGATGTCATGCTTCACCTCGTGCTTGACGGGCCGCCCACACCACCACGACGAATAACGATTGAGGGCAGTGCACGCATATCCTGGTCGAAGAAAGACCTATTGAAAGTCTTGCAGATCGCACTCTACAAGGCGCGGCCGGGTGTGGAGAAAGAAGTCATGCCAGGCGTGCGCGTGCAGGATGAAGACTTTATCAGCCTGGTTAAACGCCTCAGCAGGGAGATGCCCGCATTCCTCCTCGACCCGCGCGGAACGCCCGCAGACGAGACGATCCCAACCATCCAGGGGGATGCGCTTTTCATCCTCGGGGATCATGAGGGTATTCCCGGCAAACTCCGGCGGAAGGTGAGAGAGAATGTCCACCTCATCAGCCTCGGAAAGGTCATCTACTATACGTCACAGAGTATTATCATCCTCCACTATCTCCTCGACCAGCAGCACGAGCCAACGCTCCGCATATTCTCATGAGAAAGAAGGAGGGTGATGCTTTGGGAAAACCTGATGAATGGAGTAATGATGAAGAAAAAAGAGAGGAGGGATGAAGAGAAGAAGAAAATGAAGAGAAGACGGAAGGGAAAGGAGAAAAAAGTGAGGGAGGAAGAAGAAGCGTATGGATGGTGGGAGTGAATGAGGGGAAGGAAAGAGAGTGTGAAGGAAAAGTCGTGGGAGGGGAAGAAGCAGTATGATCTCGTCCTCCTTGGGGGTGGGACGGGGAATTATACGCTCCTCTCCGCGTTCAAACACTACCCCCAGTTCCGCTTGCATGCGATCGTAGCGATGAGTGATAGTGGTGGGAGTACGGGCAGGCTCCGGGATGAGTATGGCGTCCTCCCACCAGGGGATGTACGGCAGTGTCTCGTCGCGCTCAGCGAGGAGGAGGAAGCCTGGCGGAAGGTCTTCACGCACCGCTTCACTGGCGGAAGCCTGCACGGGCAGAACGTGGGGAATATTCTTCTCAGCGCGCTCGAACAGACCACGGGTGATTTCCTCAGAGCAGTCAGGCTTGCGGCAAGCCTCCTCCGCGCACAGGGAGAGGTGATCCCCGTCACGCTCCAGCAAGCAGTGCTCTGCGCCGAGCTCATGGATGGGAGGATTATCTGTGGGGAGCATGAGATAGACCGGAAGGAGGCTCCTGTCAAGCGGGTCTTCTTCAAACAGCCCGTTAGCGCGACACCTCTCGCGCTCAAACGCATCCTCAATGCTGATGTCCTCCTCATCGCGCCGGGGGACGTGTATACGAGCATCCTCCCCGTGCTCATCGTTGAGGGCGTGCGTGAAGCCTTCATGCATAGTCCCGCACAGAAGATCCTCGTCACGAATATTATGAACGTGCCCAAGCATACGGAGGGCTGGGATGTAGCCGCGTATGTGCGCGCGTATGAGGCCGTGCTCAAGCATGACGTGTTCGACCTCGTCATCTATAATACGCGCCTCCCCACGCGGGAGACGTTGCAAGCCTATGCGCGTGAGGGTGAAGAACCCGTCCGCGTGGATCCCGCAGCATTCAAAGCCTGGCGGCAGACGCATTTTCTTGGCGCGGACGTGCTTGACGAGAAGCCCGTCAGGCAGGAGGAGAA
>WAPJ01000135.1 GCA_015520785.1 Candidatus Woesearchaeota archaeon | reverse complement strand
GTCTTCATTCTTCTCTTCTCCCAACGAATCATTCCTCCACTATTCAAGTAGAACCTGGCGGAATGACCTTTAAGAAGCCTTAACCCTCTCTCCAGTGTATGAAACGCTACGCGATCATCACACCATCCTATCTCGCCAGTATCATTACCGAACGTGTCAAACCAGCCATCCCCTCCGCGCAGGGAGTACTCCTTGACGATCTCCCCCAGAGGCTTCCACGCCCACAGGGGAGGACGCTTGAAGAACGACTCCTGCATGCTGAACCAGTCTTCCTCCTTGACGCAGTCCTCCAGCTTACCAGGCCGGACGCTGCAGCCCGCTTCAAACCACTCCTTGACAGCCTGGCACGCGACCTCTACCGGATGAACGCGGCTAAGTATCATGCGTTTGCAGAAAAACAACTCTCCCCCACGTATTCATGGGGTGAACGCCTCCTCGGCATCAGGAAGGATACGCTCCCCGACGAGCTTACAGGGTATAGTCTCATACAGCACGCCTGGCAGGGCATCAGCCGGGAGGAACGCGAAGCGGACAAGAAGCTTAGGGAATCTTACCAGGAGGTAACCGACTGGTTTGCGCGTGTCCGCGACGCGTATGAGAAGGGAAAACAGCGTGAAGCTCACGCGAAGAAGGATGATGAGCCCCCATTCGCATCCCTCATCGCCGCACTGGGAAGCAGCATCCTCGACTAATCTTCTTGCACGTCAAGAATGATCCGCTTCCCCTCAACCAGTCTTATCCGGGGGAAGTGTGCTGGCCATTCCTTTTCAATCCCCCTGAGCGTATGATGCGCCTCCCAGTATGCATTAATGAACGCTTCGATCTCCTTCGCCAGTGGGTAGTGCGTATAATACCATTCACCACGACGCGTGAGCAGACGGATCTTCTCTTCCAGCTCATGCTTATACGCTTCCTGCCGTTCCAACGCGCGCACCCCCTGCCGCTCCCCGCCCTCCTTTTTCTCCTCCCCACTTGCAGTCACTCCGCTCATCATCCCCTCTGGAAGGGGGAGGTCAAGCTGGCAGAACGCTTCCACACTGGCCTCCTCGCCTAATGCATGATTCGCCAGCCATGGCAGGGCATCCTTCACCATCCATCCCACCGGCTGCGCATAGCCCGCCAGGACCTCCCGCACCTTCCCCTTCACATCCTCAGCGAGGTCTTCCCATCGCGCCTCAACGAGAATCCCGAGCCGGCGGATGACATGATCCGCATACTTCCCACCCAGGCCATGCCGGGCGAGGAGCGTGACAAGCCGCTTCTCACCCCCCAACCATCCATCAGGATGCGCATAGTCAACAGGCGTGTAGGGTGGTGGCCGATACGCCCTTCCAGGCTTGAGGCTGCGCACACCATACTCTGCCGCTACTCGCACGCCGAGAATCCGCCAGCCATCATCCCACTCCTCCGAGGGGGATCCTTCACCATCCCACCGGGCGAGAATGATATTCCCATTTCCGAAATACTCGAGGACGAGCCGATAGACACGATCAGTATGCTCGAGCGTCAGCCAGAAGACACGGTCCGCGAAGCGCGTGCCAACCTGCTTGATGCGTGCATGCTCCACATGCCGCCTGACAAGCAGACTCACACCCGTGACAGGCTCGCCAGGAGGTTTGACGCGCGCACACGCGATAAACCCGGGAGGGTCGAGGAGGAGATAGCGGCGCTCCTGCCGCGCATAGACTTCAAGAATGAGCATTCCTCCGCGACGCGTCACCCGGTTCAACCGTCCATTAACAAGCCACTGAAGGTCATGCACGATCCTGCTGATATCCACGCCAGCATACGCGTCATGAAGCTTCTCATCCGTCATACGCTGGGTGAAGACACGTGTTTCTTTTAAAGACGGCGTGCTTAAATACACCCCCTGCTTCCCTCCTCACTGACGCTTCTTCGAGGTGGCATGCAGTATGCATTGCGAACTCTGCGGGAAACCCCTCACGCCCGACACGGCTTTCCTCGCGAGGATTGAAGGCGTCCAGCTCACTGTCTGCCCCGCGTGTGCGACGCATGGTGAGATCATCCGCCAGCCCCAGCCCGCCAGGAAACAGCAGCGTAGCGAAAAACCCCGTCCCGCTCAACCCCTCCCCCGGAAGGAGATTGTTGAAGAGATCGTCCACGACTATGCGGAGCGCATCCGGAAGGCTCTCCAGCAGGATGGGCGGAAGCTCGATGAGATCGCGAAAAGCCTTAGCATGAAAGCCTCCACACTCCAAGCGTATGAGCAGGGCCGGCGCACGCCAAGCCTGGATGATGCCCGCCGGCTTGAACACGCCTTCCGCATCACGCTCATCGAAAAGATTGAGGTCACACACGAACCAGTTTCGGAAAGGAGAAGCACCGCATCCACCTCAACACTCACGCTCGGCGACATGGTCACCATCAAGCGACGGAAGAAGTAATTTTTATTTGGCTCTTTTGAGGTTGTTTTATGCGTTTGGGCTTACACATTTAGAAATTCAGTATAAGGGATCTTCATATCGCGTGGTTTTGGGAGAATTTTTTTCTCTACTTCTTTTCTAATATTTATAAGGTAGTCTCTTTTGAAAATGACGAACCCATTATTCAAAGTTATGAAATTTCTCTCATAGAAAGAGAGAATTCTTTTATATTCAGTTTTAGTCTTTTCCTTTACACGTGGGCTTTTTATCTTCTGCTTTAATTGATTCTTATCTATTACAACATACGGGACCTCGATCATAATGTCCGCTTTTTTCTGTTGACGTGTTGTAAACCGCCTGTCTGAGGCTTCTCTTCGGTAAGAAAGCTTTTTTATTTGAATCGCAACTAGAATATTTTCTATTTTTACTCTTGCATCAATGCCTATTCTATCAAGTTCGGGAGTGGATTCTACTTTTTCCTTGAAGAGCGCATTCCATAAATACTGAAAATGAAATTGTGTTAGAATGGACATCCATATCC
>WAPJ01000134.1 GCA_015520785.1 Candidatus Woesearchaeota archaeon | reverse complement strand
TCGCGTTTTTCTCCTTGAGCATGCGTCTCCTTCCGCGTCTTTGAGGGGTGTGCCGCATGCTCGTGAGCATGCTCATGCGCTGCATGCGTTTCCTTCTCATCCGATTCCTTCGGGGTATGCTCATGCTTCTTGTCGGTCATACGAGGATCACCTCACACGTAGGACTGGGAACGAGTGTGAGAAGACTCCCTTCCTAGGCCAGCCCATACGCGCACGGCACGATGATGAGCCTATAAAGGTTTCCCCTCAGAGGGGCCTGTAGAAGTATTCTCTCTATGAAGGGAGGTATAACGCCTCTTGTAGGATTGATTCAAGGATGGTCTTCCATCCTCAGTTCTTTCATTACCGTTCGTAGGGGGATAAGGATGGAAGTAAAGAAGGAAGGATAAAAAGGAGAAAGGAGAGAGGATAAGTGGAAAGTTATGGGAAGGAAAAGTGTTAGGAGAAAGGGTGAGCCTCCGGCGGGATTCGAACCCGCGACCTACAGCTTACGAGGCTGTCGCTCTACCGCTGAGCTACGGAGGCAGCACGGAAGAGCACACCAAATCGTATTTTAAAGATTACCCCTATGGGGGTTGTCTCCTCTCTTCTCCGGACAGCACGCTCCTCCTGCCATCGTGAGTACACACTTTAGTTTATCTTTATCTTCCTATACAGTATACCACACCTCATTCACTCCAATTAAATAAAGGATGGGAGATGACGATAAAGGCGTATCAGCCACCCATGTCCTCGGCGAGTTTGAGGGCGTCGAGGAGTTTGCGGAGCATGATTTTCTCTTCGCGCTGCTGTTGGACGGTCCGGCGCGCGGCGCTGCCAATCCGCTGGCGGAGGAGCGCGTCCTGGATGAGTGGTTCGAGTGTGCGCGCAAGGCGGAGCCAGTCGCGCCGTGGGAAGAAGTAGCCATTCTCGCCATGCTTGATGAGTTCTGGTGCCACGCCGACACGCGTTGTAACAACAGGCAGGGCGGTGCTCATTGCTTCCAGGAGGGCGAGGCCTGTGGTCTCGGTGAGGCTGGGGAGGATGAAGACGTCCATGGCCTGGTAGGCGGGGAGGGGATCGTCAAGCTCGCCCGCATACGTGACATCCCTCATTTGTTTTACTTTTTGGATGATATCCTCGCGGCCGGGGCCGACGAGGAGGAGGCGGAGCTGCGGATACTTCTTCCGGAGGTACGTGTAGGCGCGGATGAGCGTGTAAGGGTCCTTCTCGAGTGCGAGACGGCCGACATAGCCGAGCACGACCTGCTTGAGCGTGAAGCCATAGGCTTTCTTCGCGCGTGAGGGGTTGAGGGGTGGTGTGAAGTGGAGCGTGTTCACGCCTAATGGCACGGTGGTGCTTGGTGTGCTTATGCCGTAGGATTTGAGGAGCATGCCCACCTCTTCCGTAGGGGTGATGAGGAGGCGTGCCTGCGTATACACGCGGCGCATATAGGCGAGCGTGCCGCGTTCAACCATGCTCTTGACGAGGTCGGGTGCTTTTATGCTCCGGCTGAAGAGTTCCCATTCACGACTATGAATGTAGGCTGCGCGCGGCTTCCGTAAGCGTTTGGCAAGGCGGAGTGCGGTCGCGCCTAAAGGCCCGATCGTCTGCGTGAAGATGAGATCTGACGCTTGAATATGCTGGTGGAGGCGTTTCCGTCCCTGCCGCGTGAGCTTGGCGATGCGGATATCCGCGACACGTCGGCCCAGTGGATGGAGGTCAACGTCTGCGCATAAGCCTTCTGGCAGTATGCCGAAGGCTGGCGCGCTTATGCTCACCTCATACGCAGTGCAGAGGTGGGGGAGGCTCCGCTGGAGGAAGATGCTCACGCCATCATGCCGTGGGAGGAACGTGTCCGTAGCGATATGAAGGTGGTTCATGCGGATGCACGCTCCATGTCTGCCTCGCGGATGAGCGCGAAGCGTTCTGCTACTGCATAGCCGGAGAGGAGGCCGTTAATGAGGTGGCGGGCGTGGATGGGGAGGTATTGGAATGTTATGGCAATGCTCTGCGAGCTGAAAGCGCGGATTGCCTCCCATTTCTTCCGCTCATACGGGGTGATGTCAACATAGAGCCACGCGTGCTTCAGCCTGCGATGATGCGTGAGCGTCCAGATGTCATACGCGATGATACGCGCCGGCAGGCCTTCAGCGGCTTGGAGCGTGAGTCTATGCACGACGCGATGGATGGCGTGCGTGTCCTCATCATTATGCGTAATAATAAGCTCTGGCTTGAGCTCGTGGAGGATGTCGTGGAGCGTGTCCACCACGCGGGGATCTTCCTCGGCCTGGAGGAGGTCTTTCTCGCTGAGGGGGAAGAAGATAGTCTCGTTCACATTGAGGATGCGCATAGCCCTGATACTCTCTGCTTTCCGCTTCGCGCTGATGACGTCCTCGCGGAGCCAGGGATGGCTTAATTCTCCCTGACTCATGATGATGACGACTGTATGATAGCCTTTCTTTTTGAGGGCGAGGAGTGTGCCACCACAGCCGATGGCTTGATCATCACTATGCGCGGCGAGGATAACCGCTGTCTTCGTGCCAGGAGGCGCTTCAGGATTCGGGATGCGTTCAACCAGCATGCATGCCCCGCCAGGAAGAAGGGGTTTTTAAGGCTTCGGTGGAGTGGTGGGCTGGGTGAATGGTTGTACGCGCTGAAGCGTCTGGATAAGCTGTGCATAGGCGGGATGGTCTTCCATCCAGGGGAGGATGAGGATGCCCTGCCGTTCCTCAAGCGTCTGGTAGGCGGTGAGGATGCTTTCAAGCCGTGGGAGGACTGCTTGAACAACGCGAGGATGATACCAGACGCCCGCGCGACGGGTGAAGTCCTCGTGGAGGTAGGCTGCGAGGTGGGTGGGATCGTCTGGGACAGTGATATGATAGCCTCGTTCACCCTTCCTGGGCGAGTAGTGCTTGCTTAGGACTGCGTCAAGCGAGTCAACAATCCTGAGGAGGGTGGTGAGGCGGACTGCCTCATGCATGAGTTTGGGATGGATCGCGTAGGGGAGGGGAGTATGTTCTGCGTCACGCCAGGGGATGCCGTAGGGATAGCCACTCCCATCCCAGTTTTCATGATGGTAGAGGTTGATGATCACGCTCGCCCGTATAATATCATTGATGAGCACGTTTTCTCCTGCGGGGAGGCTGGTGAGGATGCTCGCGCCAAGCCATGGGTGGAGGCTGACCGCATACCATTCTGCCTCGTTCAACCGGCGGGGTGCGAGAAGAACGTCCGGGGGGATGGTGAGCTTGCCGATATCATGGAGGAGGCCGATGAGATACGTTTGGAGAGCGGTGGTGGGGAGGTCGAGGCCGACATTCCCGCTGAGGCTTGTGAGGAGCATGCCGACTCTGTGGGAATGACCGTGCACGGCATCCTGAGGATCAATCGCTTGGTAGAAGGTGTGGAGGCTGGTGAGGATGTCTTCCAGCGTTTCAGGCTCATCCACGTGACGGATAAGCTCTTGTCGGATAAAGCCTGCACGCCCCATGAGCTTTTCAAGGATGCGTTCCTTTGCGCGTTTAACGTGGAGTCGTGCTTCACGCGTTATCTCGTCGAGAATGGTCTCTCCCTCTGGGAGGGGATCAGTGTCAGGGGGTGGGGATATTGGCGTGCTCAGGCCTGCGGTTGGCGCTGCGTGGAGGCGTTTGAGAAGCTCCCGGTAGGGTGTTATGTCGGGTGTGATGCCTGCGCGTGCGAGTTCGAACAAGTAGGGTCGTCCGGGATGAAGAAGCTGGTGGAGGAAGGGTGGGATTCCTGAGAAGAATGTGAGGATGCGTTCAAGACCACGGGCTTTCTGCACGGTGAGGATGAGCTGGACGTGCTCGGGCTGTTCGCGCGTGGCTGACTGGAGGATGGGCTGGACGCTGATGCCGGGGTGGAGGTGGTTGATGAGCCGCTGGCTGAAGAGGGCGTTCCCATGCAGGATGAGCCGTGTGAGCTCGGGAGGGAAGCTCATGCGAATACTCTCCAGTGCTTCTGGCTGGTGTTCGTAGAGGTAGATGATCTCAGTCGGGGTCTCATCAATGCGGTGGATTGTATACGCATTCCCTGCTTCATGACTGGTTTCTTCAAGGCGTCGTCCGAAGTCTTCGGGCGTGAGGAGGTAGCGGCTGATGAGGAGGCGTTTGGCTGTGCTGGCGAGGAGTTGCACGTAGGCTTCACTCCAGAAGCCCTCCTTGCGGTGGAGGAAGTAGGCGCCTTCCGCTTCGCTGAGGAGGATGATGAGATGGAAGCCTGGGAGGCTGATATAGCCGTGGGAGATCTTTCCCTGGATGATGAGGGCTTCTGCTTCACCCTTCTCGCCGGGTGGGATGTGCGGGTAGACGGCACGATACACGCGCTTCTGTTCTCCCTGGGTGAGAATGCGGCTGAGGGTTGTCACGTAGAGGCTTGCTACTTTGAAGGGCTCGTGGAGGCTTACTTCAGCCGTGGTAAGAGGTGTCCCGATGGGATCCTTGAGTACGTCCTGCCGGAAGGGGAGGGTTTTTTCATGCAGCGTGTGCGTGCGTTCAATGAGATCCTCCAAGCGAAGCACAACACCCTGATTCGTCCCCATCCAGGAGCGTATTATAAGGGAAGTATTTTAAATAGACTGTGTTGTGACGCGTAAGGTATGCTCCGCGCGGTTGAACGATTCTTCCAGCAGCATCCACGCCTCACCGTCAGCCTCCTCAAGAAGCATCATCACACGCGCCTCATCCAATCCTTCCAACGCCAGAAGGCAGTGCGGATTGCACGGCTGGCTGCTACGCGCGTCCCCGCCTATCAGGCATTCCTCGAAGAGCATGGTTTTCCAGTAGCACGAGCGAAGCGGCTCACCTGGCATGACTGGGAACACCTGCCCATCATGGATAAGGCATCGTATATTCGCGCGTATCCACTCGAACACCGCTGTCTTGACGGCAGGCTCCCGCGAGAGGGGAAGATTGATGAGAGCGGGGGGAGTAGTGGGCGGCCGACAGAATGGGTGCACAGCCTCGCAGAGGAGGAACGCCTCCTCGCAACGGTTGGATTATACCGGGAGATCTGGTGGCCGGAAGCGGATAGGATCATCCTCGTGAACGCGCTCAGCTGTGGGCCATGGAGTGGTGGCGTCACGCTCACCATCCTCCTCCATCATGACATGCTCGTCAAGACGATCGGCACGGACATGCAGGGCGTGCTCCGCACCCTCGAACAGTTCGGCACGCGCTACCAGTATATCATCGTCGGCTATCCACTCTTCCTCGCAGACCTGCTCGACCAGCCATTCCCCTGGAAGGACTATCAGATTGACTTCCTCACGGGCGGGGATCCGCATAGTCTCGCCTTCCAAGAGCGTGTGGAGAAGAAAACGGGTGGACGGCTCATCTCCGCGTATGGGAATAGTGATATTGACGTTGGCATCGCCATTGAAACCCCGCTGACCCAAGCATTGCGGAAAGCGCTTCGCGAGGAGAAAGCATTACGTGAAGCGCTCAGCTGGTATGGGGAAGTACCCATGCTCTTCCAGTATGATGCCTTTAGCATCCTCATCGAGCAGGAAGGCCATGAGCTCGTCATGACCCATCTCGATCCCAGCAAGGCTCAGCCCGCAGTCAGGTATAATATGCATGATGAGGGAAAAGTCATCAGCTATCCTGAAATGCTCCGGATCGTGCGTGAGCATGCGCCCAGCCTACTCAGCTTGTTTGAAACAGCCCATTTGAAGCTGCCGTTCATGACGATTGACGGGCGGAGTGATGGGACGATCAGCCTTGACGGTGCGAACGTGCATCCATCCGAGCTCGAGGACATTCTCTTCTCCGAGAAGCGCGTGAACAGGTTCAAGCTCGTCCGCCGCGAGAAGCCACCTTACTTTGTCATCCTCGTCGAGCTCACGCCCAAGGCGAAGCCGAGTGAACGCCTCGCACGGCAGCTTGAACGGAAGGTTCAGCGCGAGCTCGTCAGGCGGAATCATGATTATGCTGAAAGCCTCACGGCGAATCCGCATGTCGCTCCACGAGTAGTCCTCATCCCGCATGGGAGTAAGGCCTTCCGCGTGGAGGGACGGAAGTATAAGTGGATCATCCGTGACGAGCATTTGAAAGCGTATGGGATTAGGATTAAACCCTGAGCCGTGCGATAAGCTGATAAGAAGCGTGTGGCGTGACGCGTACGAGTTTACCACGCCCTTCTCATGGCTGCGCGGCTTATACTTCCGCAGGCAGAAGCCAGCCGTCTTCATCTTTAAGAAACCAACGCGAAGCGTGTTTCATAGTTTCTTCTTCCCGTATGGGTTCGGCCTCATCAGCCTCCGCGAGGGCAGCGTCCAGGAATGGTATGAGCTCAAACCCTGGCATGCCTGGCGGCCGAGAAGAACGTATGATACCATGCTTGAAATCCCGCTCATCGGAGCGTATAAGGAGGAGTGGGAAGCAGTCAGAGCATGTCTAGAGAAAGAAGTACTCAATGAGAAAGAGGAGATGAGGGAGTAAGCATATCCGCTGGCACAGGTTGGAGAATAACTGTCTGGTTTACCTGGACGCGTTGGATTTTCCCTTCTTCTTCTAATTCTTTCACATACCTATAGAAGCTTGGCTTACTCATATAGCCATAGACATCCACGGCCTGGTATTTGACGTCTGCGAGGGGCTTGCCCTGGCCGATGAGCTGGAGGATCTTTTCTTTGAGGAAGTGTTTGCGATGCTTCTTCATCATGCGTGAGAATTCCTTCTCGAGCGGATCCTCGCGCTCGTGTTTGAGCGTGACAAGCTCTGTCAGGAGGCTGACCATGCGTTCCAGCTTGGCATTCTGCTCGCGGAGACGTTTCACCTCGTCAAGAAGCTGCGCATAGGCAGGATCCATCAGCAGTGGGGAAACCACCCAGGGTTTTTAAAGAAACTGCGTTTCAAAACCATACATGAACCGTCTCTGAGACACATCACAGAACCCCTTCTTTTCGTGTGGAAGAACGATAAGAAAAAATAACAGTGTAAAAAGAACAAAATAGAAAGAATAAAGGAATAAAAACAAGAGTTTAAAAATAAAAACAAGGCGTTTCAGAAAACGCGTCTGGACCATTCCTGAGACGTCTCTGAGACAGAACTGAACCAAGACAAAAACCCTTTTCCATATAGAAAAATCTCGCGCGGTT
>WAPJ01000133.1 GCA_015520785.1 Candidatus Woesearchaeota archaeon | reverse complement strand
TGGCTTTAGCCGAAGAGCGCGCCGAGCCCAGCGGCCGCGGTAGTATCATCCTTCTTCTCTTCTTCCTTCTTCTCCTCCTTCTTCTCCTCGCCAGCAGGGCTTGCAGCCTCCGCAGGCGCGACAGCGGGTGCTGCCACGGCCATGCTTGACGCTTCCTTGATCACTTCTTCAATATTCACGCCTTCAAGCGCTGCCACGGTCGCCTTGACGCGAGCATCATCAACGCTCACGCCAGCAGCCTCAAGCACCTTCTTCACGTTCTCCTCGGTAATCTCCTTTCCCGCCTTAGCGAGGAGGAGTGCGGCATACACGTATTCCATTCTCAACTCACCTCGATCTCTCCAGGTTTTTTAGCATGAGAGCCATCTTTATGCTGCCTGTCCAATCCTCTCGGCCAGGCTGTGCGCTGCACGCTCCGCCTTGAGGAGGATGAATGGGAGTGTCTCCCCCGTGAGGATGGCCTGCTGCACGCCGAGCAGGAATGCGTCACGCGCAGCCCGTGTGAGGAGGAGTGATGCCGTCTCGGGCAGCATCATACCACTCCCAAGGGCGACGAGGAAGGCCTCGCGCGCAGCCTGTGCGAGCTGGTCGCGATATGCCTGCTCGTCCACTTCCAAGAGGCTGCGCTCATAGATGATCCCATCCTCATACACGGCCCAGAGGGTGAGGCCGAGCTCGACAGGCTTAATATCCAGTCGTGCAAGGACTTCAGCCACTTTGGGTGGGACTGGCTCACCAGCCTTGACCACGACCTTGTCCTCCTTGATCGCGACCTTCCCACCCTCAACACCAGTCTTCAAGCCAATACTACTCAGCTCGCTAATAATCGGGCCGGGCGGGAAGCTTGTCGGGCCCGCCTTGACAATAATATCATCCGGCGCGATCTGGCCCGGCCGCGCATGCGCGGGTGTGCGTGACTCGCGGAGGATGCGAGCAATCCTGAAGGGGTTTTCACGCGTGAGGAGGAGGGCGGGCATGCCATGATAATAGTCTGCCAGGCGTGACACGCCCGGCTTCTCACCCTCGACCTCGTTGAATGCGAGGCTGATAAGCCGCTTCTTCGCCATGAAAAGCACGGCTTTCCCGCGGAGCTTGGCACGCATTTCTTGCAGCGTGCTTGCAGGAAGGCTTTCCATGTCAACAATACCCACGACGGGATACTCTTTGAGGAGACTGACAAGCTTTTCTTTAATCTCCTTCTTGCGTGGTGAAACGTGAGCTTCCATACGCGTTCAACCCCTCATCTAACCATTCTTCATTAAGCTTTTATATGATTCTTATTGCGGGACTCATCGTCAGCTTCACATAGGCTGCCTTCACATTCCGCTCCTCCTGTGGGAGATGGGTGACGAGCGCACGATACACGCTGAGAAGATTCTCAACGAGTTCTTCCCGATCCTGATCTTCACGACCAATCTTCACCTGGTAGAGGGGCCGTGTCTTCACCCGTACGGGCACCGTCTTGCGTAAACGCTGAATGACCGGTTCAAGATTCGCCTTCGGCGGCACGATCATACCCCCTTTCGGGCTCGGCATTTTTCCGCGGGGACCGAGGATACGGCCAAAAACAGCGGCAACATCCTTCATGAGTGTTGCTTGTGCAATAAAATAATCATAGTCTTCCGCAAGCTTCTTGGCAAGCTTCGGATTCTCCTTATATTTGGGGAATTCATCCTTGAGAATGACGAAGTCGGCAAGCTTCCGGGCTTGATCGGCGAGATCAACATCCACGAGTGCGACAATCCGCTTCGGCTCGCCAGGCACGTGGGGGAGTTCATGATAGAAGTCAACCTGCTGGTCGGGCTTCTTCAAGTCCAGGTCGCGGAGCGTGACGAGGAATTCAACACTCTGCGTGAAATTCCGCTTCTTCGCCTGCTTGAAGAGTGTGTCAAACGCTTCGCGTACGCGTGTCGCATCCATATGCTCATCACCAAGTCCTGCCCTCCCCTCACAGACTGAGGGTCCGATGGGCGTGGAACGCGAGCATCATGCTCCTTCTTTTAAAGCTTTTTGCAGGTCTTTCTTCATCTTTTCTAACTGTTTCTCCACGGTCTTGAGCGCGTCCCGGATGATCTCCTCGGGCTTCCCCTTCTTCACCCGGATGATAAGCTTCGGCCTGCCGATCTGGGGATGATCAATCGCGAATGAGGCTTCGCTCACGCGTTCATCCTCCTCGAGCACGGGTAGGAGGAGGAGGAAGAGGGTATGATCATTATCACTCTCAAAGATGGCATGCTTATCCTCATATGAGACGAGGCGGAGTTCACTCATACGCGTATCACCAGAGTAAATCATTATTCATCCATGCTTTTACTTCTTCTTTTCAACATACCCACAGCGACCGCAGACAAGCCGGTCGGCATGCTCAGCGAGGAACACGCCAGGCCCACACTTCGGGCAGGTCTTCTTAACGCGTTTGAGCGTGTCACCCTCAACCGCATAATAGGAGGATACTTTTACCGTGGCATTCCGTACCATGCATTCATCCCTCCACTTCACCAGTATCCTTCGGCGCGTTCCGCTTTTCCAGGTAGGCGGGTGTTAAACGCTGCTTGAGTGCTTCATCCTCATACACGGCGGCTTCAACATGCGCTTCATGCCTCCCCGTGAAGGGACGGATGGTGAAGAGCACGATACGATCCTCCTCCACGCCAAGCGTTTCCGCGAGTGCCTTAAGCACGTCCTGACGGGAGGGGAGTGCGCCGTCAAAACGGATGCGCGCGTGCACGTCCTCCCGCTTGAGAAGCGGGTTCTTCTCCCGTACGAGCTGTTTGAATTCCATTACCAACCACCTGGTCTATCGGATGCGGATTGCATACTCGCCTTCTTGCGGGATGCCCATGAATGCTGCGACACGGCTCTCCCTGCGGAGGATGAAGACCCTGCCACGCCACTCCGTGCTGAACTGCGTGCCACCGCAGACGGGACACTTGCTCCCTTCAACGAAGGCGTGACACTGCACACAAACCTTCCGCTTCACAGCCATACAGCATCAGCTCATGCCTTCTTCTTCCCCTTCTCATCCTTCTGCGCGAGCCATTCAAGCTTCCCCAAGCCTGGCTGGCGCATCGTCAAGCCAATCTTCGGATTCGCAGGATCCTTAAAACTGACCGCGACAATGCGCGCACGGCACACGTCACCAATCTTCAAGACTTTCTTCGTCTGCCGGCCACTCAGGACTTTCTCCTTCGGGTTAAAGGTGACGAAATCATCCATCGTCTGACTAATATGAATCATCCCGTCAATCACACCAATATCCATGAATGCGCCGAAATCAGCAATATCCTTCACCCGGCCGTACGTGAGCTCGCCCACCTGCGGCTTATACGTGAGAAGCGTGAATGAGAGCTGATAATAAGCAGCACCATCATCCGGTACGACAACACCCTCATCAGGCTCTTCCACGTCCATCACGTCAATCACAATGCCTAGTTCCTTACTCACATGCCCCTCATACTTCTCCCGGATCGCCTGGCGCACGGCTTCCTGCACGTCCTCAGAGAAGAGGTGTGGTTGTACGCGCACCGTGTCCGTGAGCGTGAGCGCATAAAACATTGGTCATCCAACCCGTCATATCATTCTTTCCTTATGCATTCCACGTGCGAAGCCCCTTCCGCGTGAGGATGAATACTCTCACACCCGCTTCGCGTGCTCGTCGCGCGAGCGGATAGTCTGCCGTGGCAAGACAGCCCGCCTGCATGGCAAGCTGGAGGACGGCAGTATCAACCGGCCTGGCGGCACACGACGCTTTAAAAAGTTTGTTCTTTTCGAGGAGTGTGAGGGCTATGCGTGCCAGACGACTCCGCCGCTGATCACCCCGACTCATCAGCTCGAGTTCTTCACGCACACAATCCGGAAGGATAAGCTTCCACTCCTGGAGGATGCTGAAGAGATCCTGCCGCCAGGCGATCGCGAGGAGGATGATGCTCGTGTCAAGCACGACCGAACAGCGTGAAGCGGTCCTGCTTGATAACACCCCCTTGCCGGGCTGAGACATGCACGTTCACCACCCTCCCCTCCGGGAGGAAGAAGCTCATATTCCAGACGGGATCCTCCTCGGCCATCTGCAGGACGATCAGCCGCTTCTCAACCCGCTCCTGCTCGCGCGCGTCAAGCACAGCCTCAGCCTCGCGGAGCGCCTCATCCACGGGAATAGTAACACTCTTCACGTCAAGCTCAGGGAGGAAGGTCACGTCAGGCAGCGTCTCCTCAGGACCCTTCACATTCCCCTCCTCGTCAAC
>WAPJ01000132.1 GCA_015520785.1 Candidatus Woesearchaeota archaeon | reverse complement strand
CGTCTCGGCGTCGACTTGCTCATCCATTATGGGCATACCCGATGGGTGTATTGAAGCTTCTTCACCTCTTTATTTCTCCCCTCATCCCTACCCTCTTTTTTCTTCCAGCTTCCTTTACCTTCTCCCTTAGCTTTCTCAGCGGGATGCTTTGAAGATACATGTGAGGGTATTCTTGGTGAGGAGTGGAGGAGGGGATGGGTGAAGGGGTGAAGGATCATGTACGTTAAGAGTAGAGCATGCGGGGGTGGAAGCAGCGTGAAGCATACTGTTATGTGTGCAAGAGTGAAGAATAAGCATGAAGATGGCTGGTGGGTGTGCCTGCTGTGTGGGTGGTGGAGAGAGGTGCAACACGCACACGCCGACCAGCCGTGAGAATACATTATTATATGATTGTCTTTATGAATGCTCCCTTTCCCTCACCATCTTGCAGGGCTCCTAGGATAGGAAAACGTATATTTAATAAGCGTGTGGCTTCCCAAATCCTCACAGTATGGTTGACCGGGAGAAGATACGATCGGATGTTGCACGCATCCTCGCACGCTTTGCACGCATCCTTGAGAACGTGCCACTCTCACCCGTATGGGAGTGTGAGGCTGACCAGGCGGTGCGTGACGGGACGCCACGCGTCAAGAAGGATTTTCGCGAACGCTTCCTCGGGAATGCGCCGCATGATGAGAAGGGCTTTGTGCTTGCAGAACGGAAGGACTGGGCGTGAAGGCATATGCGTGTCGAGGAGAAACTCCGCGAGCAGCTTGAACGCATTAGACAGGAGAATGACACGTATGGTGCTTTCCTCCACGTGCGTGACGAGCAAACACTCCTCGCGGAAGCACGCGAAGCGGACACGCGTATTCGGGAGGGGAGTGCGCGTGTGCTTGAAGGCATGACGCTCGGTGTCAAAGCAACGATTAGTGTTGAAGGCCTCCCCGTGAGCGCGGCGAGCCGTGTTCTCGAAGCGTATGTTGGAAGTTTCACGGCTGACGCTGTGGAACGCCTCACGGAGGCTGGCGTGATCATCACGGGCATGACGAATTGTGACGAGTTCGCCGCGGGTGGGAGTGGCCTGCACAGCCAGCTTAAACCAGTGCGGAATGCGATTCATCCCGACCATATCCCGGGGGGGAGTAGTAGTGGGAGTGCCGTCGCGGTCGCGAGGGGTATGGTTGACGCTGCGCTCGGCACGGATACGGGTGGGAGTATTCGTAATCCTGCCAGCAGGAATGGTCTTGTCGGTGTGAAGCCAAGCTATGGTCGGGTGAGCCGTCACGGCCTCTTGGACTTGGCGATGAGCCTGGATCAGATTGGGCCGATCACGCGCACGGTGCGTGACGCGGCACGCATCCTCCAGCAGATTGCAGGGAGGAGTGAGCATGACGCGCGCACACGGCATATTCCCGTGCCGGACTATGAGGCTGCCATGCGAAAGCCACTCCCACGCATTGCGATCGCAAGGGTTGATCATCTCCTCCATCCGCTCGTGAAATCCTGGTGGGATGGGATTGTGGAGCGTGTTGAACGCCTCCTCGGCGAGCTCCCACGAGTAGACTTGCCATTGATTGACCTGGCGGTTGCAACCTATTATCCGCTCGTCTACGTTGAATTCTATTCCGCGACGCGCCGCTATACGGGCCGTCTCTACGGGCGGCGGATTGAAGAAGCCGCGGGTGAAGAAGTCCTCCGTCGGATTGAGGCCGGCCGATTGATTAGTCGTGAGGAGGATGAACACCAATTCTACCGTAAAGCCCTGCGGGTGATGGAGGACATGCGAAAGGCGTATGAGGCCCTCTTCCAGAGGATTGATGGGATCCTCCTCCCCACCCTGCCAGTGCCGACACGCCGCTTGGATGAGCCTGCCACGCCCGAGGAGGAATATGCGGAGGACGCGTTAACCATCCCCGCGAATCTCGCCGGGCTTGCCGCGGGCGTCGTGCCAGGTGGGACTGTTAAGGGCTTGCCGATGGGCGTGCAAGTCTATGTGAAGCCCTTCAATGAGGAAGCCCTCTTCACCATCCTCGCCTGGCTCGAAGCGCATGTCTCACACGCGTAGAAAGGGGGATTTCCTTTTTCTCCCTCCGCATTTTTTCCTCATTTTTCCTCATACTCTTCTTTCCCATCCCTCCCCTTATTCTTCTTTCTTTTCTTCTCCTTCTCCATCATTCCCTTCCGCTTCAGCGTATGCAGCTGATGAGAGAGGAGGGTGTATACCGAAGCTCTCTTGAAGTGAGCGTGGAAGGAGCATGCGCATCAGCCCATTCCCTTTTTATACTCGTCTCGTCCTACAACGCGTGTATGAAGCCATTCTGGCTGTGCATGCTCGGCACGAGTGCCATGACACCCACCGTGCAGCGCGCGCATCCCAGCGTGTACGTCCAGTATGAGGGCCTCGGCATACTGCTAGATGCGGGTGAGGGCGTGCAACGTCAACTCCGCCTGGCGGGGATTAATCAGAGTAAGATACGGTTGATCCTCCTCTCACACTGGCATGCGGATCACGCGCTCGGCCTCATCGGCCTCCTGCAGAGTCTTGCACTGCATAACGTGCAGGATGAAGTCATCCTCCTCGGTCCCGCGGGGAGTGGGAAACGCCTCCGCGCGGCCTTTACTGCTTTTGGCGGTAAGCCGGGCTATCCGCTCCGCGTGCTTGAAGCACCCGTGGATGAGAAAGGCGTCTTCCAACTGTTCGGCTTGACGATCCGCACGCTCCCCGTCGAGCACGCCCAGCCGACCATTGCCTTTCGGATTGAAGAGCCTGCGCGTCGGAAGATCCTGATTGAGAAGGTGCGTTCGCGCGGCGTAAAGCCCGGGCCGTGCTTGAAAGCCT
>WAPJ01000131.1 GCA_015520785.1 Candidatus Woesearchaeota archaeon | reverse complement strand
GTTCATGCGGAGTGGGGGTGAGGGGGAGGAGGTCGTCCTGTGTCTGAACGGCTTTATCGCGGGGTGCTTCTTCCGCCTGTGCTTTCTCCGCCTTATACTTTTCGAAGAGGACATCATAGGGCGTGCTCTCCCTGGCGGGCTGTTTCTTTTCCATGCGGAGCTGGAAGAGGGCTTTCTCCACGGCGTCCGTGGTGCTCGTGGCGATGCCGAGGCGGAGGTATTCGCGTGCGAGTTCGTTTATCTTATGGAGGTGTGCGGCGTCCATTGGCATTCCCCTCCCCTGCCGGAGTTTTCGTGCAGGGCGTGTCATGATGGATGATACTCCTCCGATACCTGATTCTTTAAAAGGATTATTATCGTTAAAACAATACGTGTATGCCGAAAGTGTATACTGGAATAGGTGAATCACGATTAGTTGTGTTGTTTTTATTACGCTGATCTGATAAAAACACTCTTATTTTCTTAATTTTCTATATGGAAAATCTTTTTCTTCCCCCTCTACTTTATCCTTCTCCTCATTATCCTTCTTTTAAACTTTCTTTAAGAGTGTTTACGGTAGGGTTGGAGTAATAGCAAACCCAGAACATCCTTCCACTCTGTTTTTCCTCGTTCACTTCCTCCTCGCACAGCCAGAGCCTCAACGCTTAAAAAGAACGGGCAACGCCACACGCATTGTGAGACTACTTAAGAGTGGAAATAACTGGTGAGGTGATTCCCCATGAAAAGAATCCTGCTCGCACTCTTCTTCCTTCTTCCCATCGTGCATGCGGCCTTCACCGCACAACTCATCCCCGACAATGTGAGCCTCCAGCCTGGCGATCATGCCACGAGCATCCTCAGCATCACCGCGAATGAAACAACGATTAACATCACATCGATAAGCCTGAATACGACAAGCCTCGCCAACCTCAGCCTCAGCCTCAGCCTCACGAGCATCCCCTTCACCATCCAGAATGGCACACAGGAAAACTTGACTCTTAGCATCACGTATGATCATCCCTGGCCCGCGGGGAATTATACGCTCCCCATCACCATTACGGATAATACGAGCTTCACTCAGAATCTCACGCTCAACGTCACCCTCCTCCCCCCGCCAAGCAGTGGGAATTTCACCGTCACGCCAAGCGTGATCGAACTCGGCAGCAGCAGTCAGGAGCGTGACGTCACCCTCACCACGCCACTCACCTTCCAGAATGACCAGGCGAGCAGCGTGACCAACCTCAGCCTCACCTTCACCGGGTCAAGCAGGTATAACGTGAGCTTCACCCCTAGCCCACCCTACACGATCAACCCCCATACAAACCTAACTGTTCAGATGCGCGTATATGTTCCCCCTGATCAGGATGCGGGACGCGCATGGATCGGGAATGTCAGCTATACTGCCACGAGCGGTGAGCATGGAAGCATCCCCGTCTATCTCACAACGCGCAGCCTCATCCGCATCACGGACGTGGACGTGAGCACGAGCGAGGGTGATGATAGTAACCTGCATGATGGCGAACGCATCAGCGTAGACCTCACGCCAGGGAGTAGGATGCAGTTCACCATCCGCCTCGAGAATCCCGCGGATGAGACTGATATTGATACTGCTCACGTCACCCTTACCATCCGGGATATTGATGATGGTGACGACCTCACCGTTGAGAGTGACGAGTTCAGCATCCCCGCGGATGATTATGAGAAAGTCACGCTCAACCTCACAATCCCCTACACGGCTGACACGGGAACATACACTCTGATCATTAAGGCTGAAGGCGAGGATGAGCATGGCGCACACCATTCCGCGATCCAGGAGAATGAGCTCCGCGTCACGAAGGATGCGCATGACGTCCGCATCAAGCAGCTGAACATGCCAAGCACCGTGTATTGTACCGAGCAAACCATCCCTGTGGAAGTGACGCTTATCAATACGGGACGGCATGACGAGCCAGCCGCATGGGTGAACGCGACTATTGACGGCACGAGCATCAGCATGGTCCGTGCAACCACGCTCGACAAGACTGGGAGTGACCGTGAGAAGACACTCACCCTCCGACTCCCCCTCCAGGGCTTGAAGGAAGGCGTCTACACGGTCGAAGTCCGCGCCGGGTATGACCGGCAGGCATACCTGACAGACTATGCGGAAGCCTCATTCAGCCTCGTCTGCCCCAGCCAGCAGAAAGAGACACTAGGAGAAACCAGCGAGACAAGCGGGACGAGTGGGAATGAGACGATCATAATCATCACCCAGCCCACAGGAGTGAATGAAGCAGAGAATACGACCCGCATGGCAGGGAATGAGACGGGCAGTGGAAAGCCAGGCCAACAGGAGAGTGGCCAGACTGCGAGAGGATGGGATCATGAGCTCGTCGCGCTCATCATCGCGAATGCCATTCTCATAGGCGTGATCATCGCCCTCATCATCCTCATCGCATAAAAACGATTTTCCCTCCTTCTCTCCCTCCTATTTCCATCCTCCTCTTTTCACACATCTACTTTACCTTCTCCTTTTCTTTTACCATCCTCTTCCTCCTCTCCTTTCAGTTACTCCCGTTTATACACAGCATTTTCCTCTTCCTTCTCCCATCTCCTTAGCGTATCCTCTCATAAGAGGAGAACTGCTGGTTTTCTGAGAGGATGAACCGCCTTCATCATACGACGATGAAGAGGAGGCGTGTGAGAAAAGGAGAAGAAGAATAGAAGAAAGAAACCTGCATCCCGCGAATCCTACGACAACTTTTTTAAGCGCGAGGCGTGTTTGAAGCCAGTGTGGCGTGGGATGGGACTGTCAAGCTGAAACCCCTCTTCTATAAGGGCCCGCTCAGCCTGAAAGCATTCATACGCACGCTGAAAGACTGGGCTGAAGCACACGGCTTCACACTCCTCGAGACAAAACACGTGGAGAAGGGTGATGAATTAGAAAAAGCATTCCTCTTCACGGACGTGCGGAAGAAGAATATCTTCGAAGAAGAAATCACGCTCACACTCATCGGTGTGGATATTACTCCGAAGGGAGACGTGCTCGAGGGGAAGTTTAAAATCCTCATTGAAGGATCATACAAGGTCGTGTCAAAGAAGATCGTCTGGCAGCGGGAGAGCCGGCTGAACAGGCTGTTCGACTGGCTCACCCAGAAGCCCCTCAAAGGGAAGATCAAGAGCGAGTTTATCGACCCCTTCGAAGAAGAAGTGGGGAGTCTCATGCAAGCCGTGAAGCGCACGCTCGGCCTCCCCGCATTCGAATCAGACTGACTGGTGGTATCGCATGGGTGAACTCATCGCATACGGCAAGCTCCCCGAGATAACCTTTCAAGGCCTCTTCGAGCGTGACGAAGTCTTCCGCATGATTGACGAGTACTTCTCCCAGCAGGGCTTCTCACGCGAAGAGAAAGCAGTAGAAGCACGGCATGATGAGGGCAAGCTCATATATCATTGGAAGGGCGCGTATAGTAAGAAGATGACCGACTATGTCAAGGTCACATTCACGATTGACGTGACAATGACCATTCACGCGAAGCGCACACTCACGCTGAATGGGAGAGAAAAGACCGTGGAGGAGGGAGAAATCGTGATTAAGGGGAAGGCGGAGGGTGAGAGTGACTATGAGAAGCAATGGGAAGGGAGCGGATTGAAATGGTTCTTCCGTCTCATCGCGGAACACTACTGGTTGAAACGCGAACTCGGGGATGTGAAGAAGGACGTGCAAGCCCTCCTGAAAGCGTTCAGCGAGCATGTGAAAGACTATTTCGCCATCCACCGTTATCGCGGCTAGAAGTATCCCTTTCTCTTTTCTCTTTCAACCTTGTTGATAAGCCTTTCATCTCCTCTTTCCTCCTCCCAGGTTTCTTCCTCCTCGACAGATTCTTCTC
>WAPJ01000130.1 GCA_015520785.1 Candidatus Woesearchaeota archaeon | reverse complement strand
GTGCCACCCTCATAGCGATGCTCATCACCCGCATACGCGTGCGCGTTGGCATGCACGTCGCGCACAGTCCCACCGCCGGGCGTGAGGGGTGGCACGTCAGCCTCGAGCAGCCGGTCAAGCATGTTTCTCCTGATGATGAGCAAGCCGAGACCGAGCGGGCCGTAGACTTTATGCGCGCTCAGACTGATCATGTCCGCTTCGCGTGGGAGCCGGAGCATGCTCGCCTGCTGTGCAGCGTCAAGCACTCTTATCTTTTCCTCCCATTCTCTGAAGATCCTTATGAGATGGGGTGTATGCCCGGTCGTATTCGTCATGCCCGTGATGCTGATGATGGGCGTGTCAGGCGTGCCGTCCAAGAGGCCGTCCGAGGTGAATGGTTTCACACGTGTCTGCATGCGTTCCCGCCAGGGGAGGAGATTACTATGATGCTCTGTAATGCTGAGCGTGACGCTCGGCATGCTGCCTTCTCTCGTGATGAGTTCCTTGCTGAGGTGTGCTGCAAGATTCAGGCTTTCCGTCGCATTCCGCGTCGTAATGAGCGTATGCGTCCTGTGTGAAAGACCGAACACGGTGAGGATACGCTTTTTTGCTTGCTCGTATGCTTCACTCGCCTCCCACGAGAGCCGGTATATGCCACGATGAATATTCGCATTCTCCCTCGTGTAAAACTGGGCGAGCCGGTCAATCATGACGCGTGGCTTGAGCGTTGTTGCAGCATTATCCAGATAGACTTCTCCCCGCTCCTCAAGATCCTGCAGCTGGGGGAATGCTTCGCGGAATGCATCATGCCAGCCCATCCATGCTCACACTCCTCCAGCTTTTCCTCTCTTTTCTTCCCTATACGCTTTGAGCGCGGCTTTCACCGCGCGATAGCCGAGCAATGCGCAGCCGAGCCGTGGCGCGTCAACCATGCCAAACAGCTTAAGAATATCCTCCTCTCTTAATCGTTCAACCTCGTCAAGCCGTTTTCCTCGGATCATGCTGAGGAGTTTTGCCGTGTATGCTGTGCTGAGCGCACAACTCTCTCCTGTAAAGCTCGCATCCACAATCTGATCATCCTCAATCTTCAGATGGACGGTGCACGTGTCACCACAACTCGGATTCGCGGCTTCACCTCGCACTCCTCCCAGGATTTCTCGTCTTTCCGCCTGCTGATAGTAGTGGAAGAGCTCGTCATACTCCATACACGCTGTGTGAATAGAATCATTCTTTAAAATCCCACTGTTTCTGACTGCTGCATGCATCCTTTCCTTCTTCATCCTCCTCCTGCCTTCTTTTCATTTCCCTGCACGTTTCTCCCTTCATCATCTTCTACTTCTCCCCTTCCCTTATTCTCATCTTCCATGCTTAGACAGGAGGGGATGAAAAGGGGAGAGAGCAAGAAGACTACTCCCTCCCTGAGAAAAAGAGACATACGGTAAAGGCCGTGGAGGTTGAACAGGAAGAGAGGAGCACTCACTGAACGCATCCTAACTCCTCAGTAGGCTGATGATCTCCTCACGCTGGAGGATCATGCTTGGAAGCGCGGCGAGGAGCATTGCCGCGAGAAGAACAATCACTCCAATCCCCACAAGCTGGTGGGAGGGGATGATCAGCTGATACGTGGGGAGCGCCTGCCTGAAGACGGGTGTGAGGAGTGTTAAGACGAGGATGCTCAGCACGTATGCTGCGAGCAGAGCAAGAAGCGTGACCATACCCGCCTCGATCATGATGAGCAATGCAAGCTGCCAGCGCTGCATGCCCAACGCGCGGAGCGTGCCAATCTCCCGTCGCCGCTGCTCGACAATCGCCAAGTAGGTGTTCGCGAGACTGATAAGACTAATAATCAGGCTGACGAGCGCGAGCATGCTCAAGAATGCCGTGGCAAGCCCGAGCGTGTCACTCACTTCTTCCTGCACGGCTTCGGGCGTGAGGACGAGCGGCGTAAAGCCTTCAAGACGCTTCACGAGTCGTTCCACTCGTTCTTCAAGACTTGCAGTATCCACCCCCTCTTGTACGATTAGATCAATCATATCATACGCGCGTATCCCAAAATCCTTCTGCCCGACTGCATAGGGGAGATACACGTTCCGATCATCCGGCGTGCCAAGCTTCCCATACACGCCAATCACCCGATAGGCTTTTCCATCCACTCGGAGTATTTCACGCACATGCACGGGCCTGGAGAATACCTTGTCAGCAGCATCCGCGCCGAGAATCACGCCCGGCTCGTCAGCTGATTGGAAGAAGCGTCCCTCACGGAGCATGCTCGTAAACTTATACGCGTCCGCAACCACGCTTGGATTGCCAAGCGTGATGAACATGACCGGGAGGATACGCGTCTCACCGCCCACTCCCACTTGATACGCGGCAAGCCTGATACCAATCGCCTCCCGCACACCATTCACTCCGCGGAGCGCCCGAAGGGTTTCATCATGGAACACGTGCGCATTCCCACCCGGCATGGGATTCAAGCCGGGCGTGACATACACGTGATTCCCCCCGAATTCCTCCAAGAGCTCCCGCAGGCTCGCGGTAAAACTCGTTGAGATGATGAGAATACTGCTCAAGAGGAAGATGCTCAGCCCAATCCCCAGCAGTGTGAAGGCTGTACGCGTCACGTCAGCACGCAAGCGCCGCCAGGCCATCCGCACGAGCATGCCAAGCACTCCCATCCCCCGTCCACACTCCCCCCTCTATTCTCTCCCGGCGAGCACGCGGAGCGCTTCCCGCCGGTCACGCTCCGAAAGCTTCTCCTCACGAATAATCCGACCATCCTTCAACACTACACGCCGCGTTCCCACGCGTGACAAGTCCGGATCATGCGTGACGAGAAGAATCGTCCGTCCCTCCTCATGCAGCGTGAGAAAGAGCCTGACAATGGCAAGCCCATTCTCACTATCCAAATTCCCAGTCGGCTCGTCAGCCACGATAAGCAGGGGGTCGTGCACGATCGCACGGGCAATCGCAATCCGCTGCCGCTCACCCCCACTCAAACGGTGCGGCGTATGCCACGCGCGATGCAGCATGTTCACGCGTTCCAACGCGTCCCGCACTCGGAAGTGCACGTCACGCTCCGGCACGTTCACAATCCGCAAGGGGAGCGCCACGTTCTCCCACGCCGTCAAGGTTGGTAAAAGGTTGAACGTCTGAAAGACAAAGCCAATCATCCGCCCACGATACGCGCTCAACAGGCTATCCGGGAGGCGGGAAACATCCCTCCCCCTAATACGAATCTGCCCACGCGTCGGCGTATCCAGCAGGCCGATCAAATGCAAGAGCGTGCTCTTCCCACTCCCACTCCGCCCCACGATCGTCACAAACTCCCCCTCTTCCACGCGGAGCGTCACGTCGCGAAGCGCGATCACACGCTCCTCGCCAAGCGAGTATTCCTTCCAGACATGATCCGCCTCAACGATCAGCATAACACGGCTGAATCCTTCCCATGCTTATAAGCCCTCCCTCTCATGCAGAATGTTTAAAAGACGCATGCGGTCTTGTATTCCTCATATGCTTGAAGACGTGATCAGCCCGGAACGCGCACTCAAACAACCCATTCTCGCCTTCATCCACGGCCTGCTCGCAGCGCTCATCGGCAGCCTCCTCGCAGGCCTCATCTACCCCCAGTATGCCGGCCTCCTCGCCGTAACCTTTACCACGCTCGCGCTCATCCACGTCATGCATCATATCCTCATCCGCGAGGTCGCGTATGATGAAACCCTCCCCCGCTTGACGAGGATCATCACGCATCACATGCCGCTCATCATCCTCTTCCTCATGCTCATCCTCGGCATGATCACCG
>WAPJ01000129.1 GCA_015520785.1 Candidatus Woesearchaeota archaeon | reverse complement strand
GAACCTTCCTCCCCGCTTCGCGCGCTTGTCGTGCAATGATTGGCGCGTGCTTCGCGCCCGAGGCGCTGATGATGACCACGTGCTTTGCAGCGTGGAGTTTCTCCTCATAGTCGCTCTCCGTGGCATGGAGCATGGTCGGGTATAAGGCTTTGCCTGTGGCAGCCGCATTCCCACTCCCGATGATGAGACTGCAGTTTGGTACGCGTGGGAGGGGGGGTATTTCCTCCCGGCTGAGATAGGCTGCTGCCTGGAGGGCTACTTCCCGGAGGCTCGGATAGCGCATTCTCTCCTTTCTAAAACACCAGTGTCTTTTAAACATCATGCTTTCCACCCTCCTGTGAATGGGACGCGTAGTGAGTGCAGGCCTCCTCGCCTTCCGCCGGAAGCCATTGCTGGTCTTCCTCGTCCGGCCTGGCGGGCCCTTCTTCAAGAGGCGGGATAAGGGTCTCTGGGGGATCCCGAAGGGGAGGATTGACGGGCAGGACGTGCTTGTCGCGGCGCGACGCGAGTTTGAAGAAGAAGTCGGTGTCAACCCAGAGGAAGTCAGATGCTCAGACTACCTTCCCCTCGGGAGTATCCGGTATAAGAGTGGGAAGGAAGTCCACGCGTTTGCTTTTGAAAGCCGGCCATTCCACTTCGTGCGGAGTAATCCCTTCCTCATCGAGTATCCGCCGGGGAGTGGGAGGCTTCGCGAGTTCCCTGAGGTGGAGGAGGGCCGCTGGTTTACGCTTGACGCTGCACGCGAGTATATGCTTGAAGCGCAGAAGCCCTTCCTTGACCGGCTTGAAGCATGGCTGAAGGAGCATCCTGAAAGCGCGTGTCCTGATGAGGCTGGGCGGGAGGACGCGTAACCAGCGTCTTTTTTCTTCTTATCCTTATTTTTTTCTATATATCCCTGAACCTGAAGAACTCTCTCCATGCGAGAGAGGAGAGTGGAAGCGGCTTTTCGGCTTGAAGAAAAAGGAGGATGCTCGTGGATAAGATGAGATGAAGTCTCTGATGAGGGGAGGCATTGCGTATGCTACCCATGCGCTTATAAGGAGCTTCCCGCTTATCCCTTTTCTTTATGCGTGTTGAACGCTGGCTTGAGGAAAGCCTCATCCTCCGCGTAGTCGTGCTCCTCTCGTTCACGCTCCTCGCATTCATCCCCCTCGCACACCTGCTCATCCGCTTCTTCCACGTGCCGCTGAGCGTGACACTCCTCATCCTCGCAAGCCTCTTAGGCGTGATCGTCTGGCTCCAGCAGCCCAGGCGGATGCTCGGTAGAACACTGCTTGCAGAGGCGATTGCAACACTGCCTGAGGCGGGCGTGATGCGCGATGCTATAGAGGAGGACGTGGCACGCCTCCTCAAGCATGAGCCCGTGGATATAATTCCCGGGGGACTCGTCCTCATCCTCACCATCCTTATCATGACCGGCTGGATTGCGAGCATCCTCACGATCGGCATGACCTGGCAGGACATGCTCGTCAGGCTGGGCATCCACATACCCGATGATGCGCAGATCCCACTCCACGCGAAGCGCATGTTCGACATTCCAGTCAAGGCGCGTGCCGCCATAACGGGGAGTGAGGGGAGCGCGGATATCAAGAGTAGCCCGCTCCTCACGCAGATCCCGCCCGAGGTCCTCGCGCTCAGCCAGCGGGAAGACCTCATCATCCCCACCGGAGGCCTCACAGCAGGAGGAGGGATACGCATGCCAACCTACCAGAATGGAGCGGTCTCCCAGATGGAGGGGAGGGTGCAGGCTGTCAGCGCCGTCCAGCCGGAAGCAGAGGATCTCATCATAACCTACTATCAGCTCCTCAGCCAGGACTAGTACATGCTTCTGCTCGTTGGCGGTACACGCTCAACTGGAGGAAGCATGCGCGGAGCGCCGCGTGATACGTCTCGCGTTCCGCGGTCACATTCTCTAAGCGTGCATGCAAGTCCTGATTCTCCTCTTCCAATTGTTTGACACGCGTCTTGAGCCGTGCATTCTCCCCCTGCACGTCCGCATACAAGGTTTCAAACCGGCTCGCATCCCGGATCTTCTCGCCCAGGAGGCGGAGCGCGTCATCCAAGCGTGCTTTCAACTGTGTATTCTCCTGTTCCAAGCGATTCACGCGTTCCTCGAGCACTGCCTTCTGCCCGGCAAGGTCTTCCGCCTGCCGGAGGCTGATCACCGCGAAGATAGTAAAACCGAGGAGGATGATCAGCATGCCGAGGGCGAGGAGAACATCCGACCGCATGAGACTGGCTCAAACGTCCCAAGGCTTATAAACCCTCGCCTCCTGCTCTCACTGCTAGAGAGCGGGGTAGGGCAGCCAGGAGTGCCCGCGGGGCTCATAACCCCGAGGTCGGAGGTTCAAATCCTCCCCCCGCTACACTCGCTTCTACAACTCATCCTGAATAAAAGAATCCATCCTCTTGGGAAAGGCTTATAAGAAGAGCATGGTTTGTGTGATGCGTATGGAACCCAAGAAGGCGCGAAGCCTCCTCGACCAGCGCGTGGTGAGCAAGACGGGCAAGCTCTTCGGCAGAGTCGCGGATATTATTTTTGAAGCGAAGAGTGGCGAGCTCGTGCATATCGTGCTGAAGGATGCGACGGATTATGCGCGGAAGCTCAACCTCGAACGGGATGAGAAGGGCCGCTACCTCCTCCCCTTCAGCGCGGTGGAAGCCATGGAAGACTTCCTCATCATCAACGAGGAGGACATCATCTAAAAGCAGGCGTATGGTGATGGCGTGTGAATGCGCGCTTCTGGCAGTTCCTCAGTCTTATCCTCTTCATCATCCTCCTCATCCTTGGAGGAGTCTTCCTCCTCCAAGCGCATGATACAGCCTGGCAGGATAAGCTCGCCGCGCTCCAGGAGAATATGAGCGTCCTCCAGGCAACAGCCTACCAGCAGGGGGCTTTTGACACGCTCAGCCAGATCGTCACGATCACCGCACAATGCAAGCCCCTCCCCGCCCGCCTCGGTAATCTCAGCGTCACCCTCATCGCCGCGGAATGCCTCCGGGCCGGCAACCAGACCCGCTAAGACAAGAGGCCCTCTCAACCCCTTCTTCTCTCCCTATTATTTCTTCATTTCCTCCCTCCCTTTTTCTCTTTCCCTCCTCCTTCAGTTCCTACTCCCATAATCCCCACTCCCTTAGCGTTCCCAAGAAGGAAAAAAGAGCATTGTTTGAAGGGCTTCTTGAGAAAACAGTCTTCCCCTCATCCTCACTCCCAAACTTCCCCCTCTCCTCCACCCCGAAAAATACCTCCTCCACTCGCGAGAACTGATTCCCCCCTCTTCAGGCTTCCCACCTGCCGATCATACCCCGCTCCTACAATGCATTCCTCGTGAACATCCCATCAGCCTTCAGCTTTCCCATCCACAAGAAAAGCAGCTGAATGGGAAGAAGTAACCCTTGAAACAGAGGATACCCCCGCGGAGCGAGGAGCACGCATGAAAGACGCTTAATACTCCCCACCCATGTGAGGAGAAAATCTTTAAAAGAAAAAGCATGTTTGGAAGCGTGTATGAGGAGGCTGGTCATCCTTGCTCTTATCATGCTCTTGCCTGTCGTGCTTGCGGCTATGCCATTAGTCTGGCATCCTGCGGAGCAGATTCGGCCTGGTGTGCTGGGTGGTGATTTTGGCGGTGGTGATTTTAGTGTGAATGGGAGTTTGACGGTTGGTTCTACGACTGGTCATGGGTATGTGTATGTGCGTGGTGGTACTTCTTCATATCCTAATTCATATTTGCGTATTGTAAAGTGGGCGGGGAATAATGCGCATATTGACGTGTGGGATGGGAAGGATTTGATGTTGAATTATTATAAGGGGAGTAATGTTGTGATTGGTTCTTCTGCTGGAGCGGTTGGGAATGCGCATGGGAATAAGGCGAATCTTTTTCTTCAGAATGGGAGTTTATATGTTCTTTCTGGTAGTGTGGGTATTGGTACGTCTTCTCCGAGGGATAAGTTGGAGGTTGGGGGGGTTATTGCTTCTCGTGGTTGGGATGGTGTTTTTGTTGCGAATAGTACGAAGGATGATAGGCGGTATCATCTTATTGGGCATTATTCTGGTTGGGATAATGATGCGGTGTATAT
>WAPJ01000128.1 GCA_015520785.1 Candidatus Woesearchaeota archaeon | reverse complement strand
TTTACCACGCTCGCGCTCATCCACGTCATGCATCATATCCTCATCCGCGAGGTCGCGTATGATGAAACCCTCCCCCGCTTGACGAGGATCATCACGCATCACATGCCGCTCATCATCCTCTTCCTCATGCTCATCCTCGGCATGATCACCGGCTTCACCATGGCGGGCGTGCTTGACGGGAAGCTCTTGAACGTGCAGGTGCATGAAGTCCAGCAGATCCGCATGCTCGCCACGGGGAATGCCATCAGCACGGGCAGGGATATCCTCATGGAACACTTCAAGATCATCCTCACGAATAACCTGCGCGTCCTCCTCGTCGCAGCCATCCTCGGCTTCGCGTACGGGTATGCGGCAGTCTTCCTCCTCGCCTGGAATGCAAGCCTCGTCGCAGCAGCAGGCCTCATCGCCTGGCGGACTGCACAGGCACGCCTCCACACGCTCCCCGCCTTCCTCGCAGCCTACTTACCGCATGGGCTGATTGAATTCGCCGCATACTTCCTCGGCGCAGTCGCCCTGAGCATTCTCGGCATTGCAATCGCACGACGCGACTGGGAGCATCCAGCAGCGATCATCGCCCTCCTCGAGGATGCGGGCATCCTCTTCCTCTCAGCACTTATGCTCGTCCTCCTCGGCGCGATCGTTGAAGTCTGGATCACCCCGCTGCTTATGAGCTGATCCTCACGATCCTTTTCGCAGAAGGAAACGAAGAAAGAATGCCTTGTATGATATGTTTTTTCTTGATACTACTCTTCTCAATTGACCCTCCGATGGAAGAATGAGAGGGATGCATATGGAGGAGAAGAGGGTGTGAGAATGCTTTCAGAGAATAGCGTATGGGTGAATACTCATGCACGATACTTTTTTGCTGCCCGCTTCCCTTTCTCGGTGAGGATGAGATAGACTGGCTTCCCATCAGGATTTAAGGGTTGAACATATCCTCCTTCTATGAGGAGCGTGAGATGTTTTCGCGTTGCAACATGGCTCATCCCGAGCTCATGCGCGATCCGATTGAGAAAGCATGGTTCTTCCTTCCCACACTGCTTGAGAAGATGGAGGATCTTCCTGCGCGTGCCAGCACCCTTCCCCCAGACGAAGAGGATGCTCTCCTGCGGTTGCATTCACGTCCACCCTTCCCCCTCATACTCGTACTCTCTTAAGCTGTTTGTAGAGCATGATAAGACTCGTCAGTGTGAGGATGCTCGCAATGAGCAGGCTGACCTGATCAGCATACACGTGGATGCGTTCAGGAAAAATGCCGAAGACCCATGGGATGATGAGGAATTGGTGGACTGCATAAAATGTCAGGCCGAAGGCGAGGATGAGCCACGCGTCCTCGTGCTCGGTCTCCCTGCTGAGGAGGAATGCGTACACTGCTCCGCCAAGCGTGGTAAGCATGCCGATGAGGAGGAGTACTGTTGTCAGTGTGGACGGGAGGATGTTTGTGCAAGCGACATGACAGGGCATGTGAATCACCTCATTGGAAGTATGAGTACTCATCATCCTCTTCGCTTATGCTGTGAGGGGAGATGTGTATGCGGCTGTGTGTGAATGAGGACTTCTCTTTTAGGCTTTACTTTACGTATCTTATATTCCTTTTCTTTCCACTCTTTTGTGCGTGTCTCTTCTCCTATTCCTCCTTTTTTAGAGGTTTTGAACTCTCTTCACTGGCGAGTGCTGAGTGGAGAAAAACCCTGCAATATTACTGTAAGGTTACATTATAGTTAACTTTTTATATGGGTGTCCGCTCACAGAAGAATATGGCACTAAACCCGCCTTTACCTTCATCAAAAACACTCCTCCTCGCGACCGGTATTGGTGTGCTCATCCTCATCATCGGTTATACGATATACCTCTCATTCGCACCCGTACCCACTTCAACATCACCTGCCACTCCACTATCATCCGAAAGCCAAGCAACCTCCTTCACTCCTGACAGGACGATCACCATCACCGCGAAGAAATGGTCCTTCACACCAGAAACCATCATAGTGAAGCAGGGAGAACGCGTCCGACTCATCATCACCAGCACTGACGTTACCCATGGCATGAGCATCCCCCAGCTCGGCATTAACAAAGTCCTCAACCCAGGAGAAACAACAACTATTGACTTCACCGCGAATACGGTTGGTATCTTCCCCTTCACCTGTAGCGTGTATTGCGGACAGGGTCATGGTGCAATGAGAGGAAAACTCATCATCGAGCCAGCATCCTAAGCAGGAAAACCATCATGGTAGAAGAAGACTAAAAGGTGAACCTCATGCCACGAAAAGACCCTACGACCCCCCACCAGCCACTTCATAAACCAATACCACACGAGAAAACCACCCGGCAACTATCCTCATCATCACGCGCATCAAAAAAGCCCCACACGCATACGCACACGTCCCATAAAACCACCCATCCTAAAACACAGGAGGAGGATCACACGCATACCGAACAACCACACCTCACCTCTCTTAGCCTCAACCCCAACAAAAGCGCCTTCAACACGCACCGCTTCCTCTTCCACACCTTCCTCATTACCAGCATGAGTATCCTTATCACCATCCTCCTCCCAACCCTCTTCGCCTACAAGTCAACCCTTTACTTCACCTACCTCACCACCCTTAGCAGACAACTCGCCGCGCAAGGCTGGCTTGTCATCCTCACAAGCAGTCTCGCCCTCGGCCTCACAAGCGCCTGGCTGGCAGAACGATACGCTGAACGCGTCTACGCCCGCTTCAGAATCTACCTCATCTCACTCTTCACCATCCTCATCATCAGCTACGTGCTCACCTTCATCACCACAAGCCTTGACCTCTTCTCCTACGTCTCCATGAACGGCTTCGCCTATACATGGCTGAGCATGCTCCTCCTCGCAGCAGCAATCCCCATAAGCGCGTATCTCATCCTCCGCATCATCCAAGACATAACAAGCATCACAAGTCTCGGAGGGATTGGCGCGCTCATCGCCAGCCTCGGCTGCCCCAGCTGCGGCGCACTCCTCTGGAGCCTCATCGGCATCAGCATCCTCCCCCTCCTCCCCCTCAAAGGCATAGAGCTTAAAATAGGTGCGTTCGTCATCCTCATCCTCACGCTTCGCTTCATCGAACAGCCCCGCACGACACGCACGCCCACCCTCACGCCGCGAGAACAACGCTTCTACACCCTCCTCATCCTCGGCCTAAGCGTGTATGCACTCGTCCTCCTGACGAGCACACTCACCCTCGCCGCAACCCTCACCAGCCTTAAAGGACCCAGTCTTGGGAATATTGATGTGACAAGCCTCCAGTCAACCGCACAAACCCTCCGCAGCGTCTTCCCCGAACTCGACAAGAGTAAGAATGCGAATGAGATCATCAGCATCCTCATCCCCCGCGGAACACCAGGCTATAGTCAAATCTTCAATGGGATTAGCTATGATGAACCCGTCACCAGTCTTGACAAGCTTGCACGCTCCTATCCAGTCTTCAAGCGCGACGTCCAGCAGGATCCGGAAGCATGGCAACGCTACCTTACCCTTGCAGCAGCACCCCGTGGCGTGAGCTGCTAATTCTGCTGTGGCGTCGGACCACAAGGCGTTGATCGCGAAGGCAACATCCGCTGCGGATGCAGTCACAACCTCGCCCTCCAGACACTCACACTCGGCCTCGTCAAATACAGTGATCTGAATGATGCGGAAATCCTCCGCGAAGTCATGCGCTGGAAGACCCTCTTCTTC
>WAPJ01000127.1 GCA_015520785.1 Candidatus Woesearchaeota archaeon | reverse complement strand
ACTGCATATCGTCGGCAACGTCAGATGTGTATAAGAGACAGCCTCAGTATCTTCCGCTCTTCTCCTTCTCCACTATCATTGTCTTATACTGCTCTTCTCTCACACCAAGTAGATTAAAGGAGGAAAGGATAAGAGAAGGATAAGAAAGTGGTTAAAAGATGCTGAGGAGGGATAAGGGATTGGAAATGGCGAAGATGGTTGAGAATGAGATGATGAAGGAAGGGGGAGGGGAACGTGTCGTGGAGGATGGGAGCGTATGCTTATATGTTGACGAGGCTTTGGAAGACGCCGCTGATGAGGCTGACGCTCACGGCGTAGAGAATCATGCTGATGAGTGGGTAGAGGACGTACTTGTATAATCCACCATGCCGCCAGTCGCCATTATTAATAATATTCGTGAGGAGTGCAGCGCCGAAAGCGTTGACGGCGAGGACGATGAGCGCGAATTTCTGGAAGCTCTCAATGCTTACCGCGGCACTGCTAAACGTAAAAGCGCTGAGGCCGCCAGTACCAGCATTCTTGACGGCAGGCCCGATCTTCGCGGCGATCTTGTTGAGGACGATGATGAACTGGGTGGAGAGGCTGAAGAGGATTGGTGTGATGACGAGGACGACCGCTGAGATGAAGATACTATAGGAGAGGTTCGTGGTGACGAGCTCGTTCTTCAAGTCCTTGAGGATGGAGAGGTTCTCCACGATATCCTCAATAATATCGCTAATCTTCCCACCCCCGTGGAGGCTCTCGGTGATGATGTCGAAGACGCGGCGGATGAGCGGGCTCTCATACTTCTCAGTAAACTCGCGGAGTGCCTCGTCCAGGCTGCTGCCGGTAAGGACTTTTTTCATGACGAGCCGCATCTCATCGCTCAGCGTGCCAAATTCTGGCCTGATGCTCTCCATGAGGGCTTGTTCAAAGTTTAAGCCTCCCCGAAGGTTTTCGCTCACATACCTGAGATAGTTTTCCAAGTTGAGTTCGATTTCCTTCATCCGCTGGAAAATCCGGAGGTTGAGATAACTCCTAAAAGCAGCCCAGGCGATGAGGATGTTGAGGAAGAGGAAGCTTGTCACGTAGAGGATGGTAAGGATGAAAATAGCAATAGCTGCCTTGACGGGTGGGAGGGCGAGTGTCTTAATATGCAGCTTGGGGAGGATGCTGGTAAAATAGAAGATAATCGTGAGGAGGATGAGCGTGTAGAAGTAGATGCCGAACAACTGGTAGGGGTCTTTCTTGAAGCCCGCGGTGCGCACGTCACGTTCCAGCTTGAGCCGTACGGTTTCGGGGATGAAGGCTTTCCCGAAGAGTTCGGGCTTGACAATGATCGTGCTCGCACGCGGCGCCATAGTCTAGTCACACGGTTAAATGTTGATCGTGGGTCGGGAGTTGCGGACGAGGGCGATGAAGAGGAATTGCATGAGGAGGAGGAAGAAGGCAATGCTCAGGAGGAAGCCGTCCGGCAGGGTGACGCCGGCGAAGCTGAGGAAGATGAGGAGGAGGCTGATGCCAATGCTCGGTAATACTGTGCCAAGGATCATGTAGAACATCATGAGACTATTCAAGCGCTTATTATACGCTTTTACTTCGAGCATGAGATCCTTTGCGATCTCGTCAAGCGTGTTCTTGAGCGTTCCGACAACGTCAGCTCCGGTCTTGAGGCTGGTGACGATCTCGGTGAGGATCTTCTTCATATTATCCGATGGGCAATAGTCGCGCGCGGTGCTGAGCGCTTCTTCGATCGGCACGCCCGTATTAATATCCTGCACGATCTCGCGGAAGAAGAAGCCCGTCTCCGTGTATGCCTTGGCAGCGTGGATGAGCGTGTTGAGCAATGGCAAGCCTGATTGGAGTTTGACGAGCATGTACTGGCCGGCGAAGAGGAGGTCACGGTCAATCCGCTGTCGGCGCTTCTTAATCTCAACGATAACACGATTATTGAAGAGCTTGTAGAGGAGGATGAGGCTGAAGAGGAAGACGATGAGCGTAAAACCAATGTTGCGTGTGAGGGCGAGGAGGGTGAAGGAGAAGGCAAGGCTGAAGATGAATGCCTGATGGAAGGATTTCTTCACATACTCTTCTGGTGTGACGCGGAGTTTCGCGATACGTAAGAGGCGTTTCAGGCCGGGCTGTCTGCGTGCGAGCCACGCGTAGAAGCGGTTTTCCATACGCTTCAACCTCTCTTCCCCTGGAGGGCCTTCTGGAGGAGCGGGTTCTTCTGCGCGTAATACTTCGCGAGGATCCTGCCAATGGCATGCACGTCGGTAATATCATTCTGGACGAGCCAGGCGAGCATCCGCTTCTTCTCCGCAAGGTCTTTCTCCATGCGCTTCTCATCCATACCCGTGTATAATTCGAGGATTTCAATAAGCCGTTTGGGCTTTGCGATGGGCTTCTGCGTGTCCCTCCGGATATCATACTGGATGATGACACGGGGTTCTCCCGTCTCGGTGACTTCTGCCACTTGGAAGGTCCGCCTCTTCCCTGTCCGCCTATTCCTGTTTTGGACGACGATGAGGCCGAGCGCGGAGAGGACCTTGGGGGGGATGTCAATGGGTGGATTGGTGAGACGATCATACGTTTCCTCCACATTATTAGCGTGAAGCGTGGCATACACGCTATGCCCCGTATGCATTGCTTCAAACAATACTTCCGCTTCACGCTTCCGCCTAATCTCACCGACGAGGATCCTGTCAGGCCGTTGGCGGAGCGCGTTCACGACAAGGTCGAGCATGGTAACCTCACCCTTCCCCTCCGGGTTTGGAAGCCTTGTTTGCATGGGCACCCAGTGGAGGATGCTTGGCAGGGTGAGTTCGCGCGTATCCTCAATACTAATAATACGCTGGTTGGGTGGGAAGAAGTTTGCGAGCGCGTTGAGGAAGCTTGTCTTCCCGCTTCCCGTCCCACCTGCGATGAGGATGCTCAGCTCATGCTGGATGCCCAGCCAGAGGAGGGCAGCCGTGTCAATATTGATCGTCCCATTCTTGATGAGGTCCGTAATACTCCAGGGCTTATCACTAAACTTCCGGATCGTGATGGTATTCCCCTTCGTGCTGATCGGGTAGAGGGTGGCATTGACACGATCCCCCTTCTGGAGGTGTGCGTCCATGAGCGGGTTGAGGAGGGTGATCTCCTTGCCAACGTTGCGGCCGATGATCGTGGCATAATGCCGGATGCGTTCCTCGCTCTCCATGTAAATGTTCGTCTTCAACCAGCCATACTGGCGGTGATAGACCCAGACGGGTTCTTTCGCATTATTCACAACGATTTCTTCAAGGCTTGGGTCATGCAGGAGGATTTCCAATTCACCCAGGCCGATATTATGCCGGATGAGATACGCGGTGAGGAGGTCGAGCGTATCATCATCAACGCTCGGGAAATACTTTTTGAGGAGGAGGCGGATTTCCCGTTCGAACTGGTCGCGTAAGTCTTTCGTCTCATCCAGGTCGAGTGGGAGGAGGTTGTTCGTGACGAATTCTTCACGGACGCGGCGGAGGATGATTTGTGTGGCACGGCTAATATTGAGGAGGGTTGCCTCGTAGTGTGGTACCACGTCATCCGTGAGGAGGATGGTAATCTTGACGAGCGTCTTGTCAACTTTTACGGTGTACGTGGTGAGGATTTGTTTCATGCATCCTCACCCTGGAGGATTTTTTGAAGCGTCCGGATGCGCGTGAGGAGGGCTTCATGATCAGCGGAAGGAAGGGTATGGGCTGATGCGGAGTGTGGGGGATAGTCGTGGTGTGGAGTGTGCAAGGAGGATCGTGCTGTTTTTCCACGTGGTTGTTCGCTGGAGGAGAGGGAGGATTTGACTGGGAGTATAGGTTGGGGGGTGTGTGTAGGGTGGAGGGCTTGAGGAGGATTGGGAGTAGTAGGGGGTTGAAGGGGTCTGGATGTTGAGGG
>WAPJ01000126.1 GCA_015520785.1 Candidatus Woesearchaeota archaeon | reverse complement strand
CAGCTGGAAGGAGTGACATATTCACACATCATGCCAAGGACGTTTACACCAACGTATGATAAAATAATCTGGCTTCCGCGACCCGTCAAGTATGGATGGTTACTCCCAGCGGAGAGAGGGGAAGCCGCCTTCGTGAGGATGATCCTCCCCCATGAAATTCTTGACGGTCCATTTCCACGCGTGAGCATTGATCTTATCCATTTTGAAAGTAGGAGAGGGCCTTCGACAATGATTAACACAGTCTTTATCTTTCCGAATCTTCCTGATTTTAGTGATCCATATGGTGTCGTGCATATACGCAAAGGATCAGATGGTGCGTACGAACTTTCTGCCATTTATACGAAGGCCGCAGCATTCTACGGTTTCGGACCACTAGTAACGCCGACAGTTACGCCCGCAGACATTGAGGAGATAGGCTATACAACGATACGTGATATTCTCGTAGGGAATCCTCCGCTCAGCGAACGGGAATGGGAGAGAAGATACACGAACGTAAATACTAATTATGATCCAATCACGATTACGCGTCTTCGATTCAAACCCCTCGAAGAGATCGTAACGATAGACGCATCACAGGGTAATTCAGAGAATGATCTCACATGGAGAGTGAATTTAAACCGCATTCCTCCTGAAGGACAGTACCTCCCAGTAGTAGGAAATAAGCCTCAAAAAGGACATTTCGTAAAGAATGCAGATATCTCCTCCCCACCATACTTTCTGAGTATGATGGGCCGAACGATTGAAACGTATATGAGAACACCAGGGTGTCCTCGTGCAGTGATCCGTCTCGAGCCATCATTCACAGCGCAAAAAGGGATTGACTTAATATAATCATGTGATCTTCATCAGTTTTGATTCGCAAGCAATATCCCGTTCCTCCAGGGAAATCCTTGAAGCCTTTTCGAGAATGGTTTCTCGGAGTTCAGTCGCATGTGAAAGCGAAAGCGTAATCCTCCTCATCCCAACGAGGTCAATACCCTGCTGATAGAAGGTATTCTGCATGTTTCCGATGAAGAGTGCGAGGCTTTCTTCTCGTCTTGGCTGATGGTCTTCTGGGCAGGATTGTGTGATAATAAATTTTTCCCAGTCGGCAGTATGGCATTGTGTGAATGTAGTGAGGGGTGTTTCCCCATTGCTCTCGCCTGGAACGCTCGACCAAGAACTCCCCGTGGCGGGATTCAGCAGGGATGCGGTAGGGCTTATACTCCTCTGGATAATTTCTGCGAGTGTGATCGTTCTTCCTGTGGGTGTGGTGATGGTGCAGCTTGTGAAGAGGCTTGTGAGATCTTTGTCTTTTTTGAGGAGTGTGAGGATGTCGTGGCTGGCTTGGCGGATGGTTTCTCGTGTGTAATGTTCTTGGAGGAGGTAGTATTGGTGTTGTGTTTTTTGTTGATTGGTTGTCATGTCTAGGATGATGTGGGTGATGGGTGGTGCTATTGTGGGGAGGATGATGGGCTTTCTGGTCTTGTGGTATTCTCTCTGGAGGAATGTCCTGTCTTTGAGGTCCCGGAGGGTGAGTCTAAGGACTGTGTTCGGAGGGAGGTATTCTGTGTGGAGGATGAGATGCTTATTCTTGTATTCGAGGAGGTCCTGACTGAGTGGCTTGGTGTCCTGAGGATTCATGATGCTATCATAGAAGTTCCCTACGTCCTTGATTGGCTGTGGACTGCTCAGCTTGACGAGGATAAAACTGACAATGCCAATAACGATTACTGTGAGGACGAGTGCATTCATGGTTTGAAGAGTAACAGCATGCCAGATCACATCCCGGCTGTAAGGGGGATTAGCCGAGGAAGAGGATGGTGAACGTTGCGATGAGGATGAGCGTGATAAAACCGAGGATGGCCGGGTGGAAGAGGGTTGCCGCGAGGTTCTCCTTGAAACTATCCGAGGCTGGGCTGGGCGTGGTAAGATTCCCTCCGGGCTGGACACTCTGCCCGCTCGTTGTGAAGGAGAGGAACATGTCCCCATACACGCTCCCCGCGGCGAGCGCGATGATAATCCCTCCGATGACGACGAAGACCCAGGTGACACCCCCACTCCCGCCGAGCGCATCCCAGAAGCCCTTCAAGCCCTCCTTGGCGGGATCGGGTGAGACGAGCATGATGCCTATCATGACGAGCGTGGCGAAGAGCATGAGGAAGAAGAACCAGGGGATAACAATACTAATCAGCCTGACGAGATCGGGCGTGGCGAAGACGAGGAGGGCGAAGACGAATGCGATGAGACTATACAAGCCCTTCTGCTCGCCGAACGGCTTCGTCCGGAGGAGTGCCGCGTAGGTTGCCGTCCAGACGAAGATGGCGACGAAGAAGGGGATGACCGCGCTCAGCACGCCCGTACTCTGGAAGAGGAGAGCCATTCTTCATCCACACCCACTCTATTTTTTCTCCTCCACGCCCGTGATGAGTTCTTTCGCCACGCGCTTCGCGATCTCATCAATCGCTTTCATCTGACTCTTCCCCGGCTTCTCAGGCTTCTTCCGTGGCTTGGGGGGTGTGATCAGCCAGAAGATGAGCCAGGCGAGCGCGGCGATGAAGAGCACAAGCTGGAGGGTTTCAGAATGGGCGAAGAGCGTGCCGATCACGTCCGGGGGAATATAGCCGAGATTCCCAGCAAAGATAATGCCTACGACGAGGATGCTCATGATGAAGAGGATGAGGCCGATCGTATAGCCGAGATTATCCTCCTTCAGCTTAAAACTCAAACCCGCGGGTGCGAGGAGGATGAAGAGCATCACGATCGCAAGCGCCCAGAGCATCAC
>WAPJ01000125.1 GCA_015520785.1 Candidatus Woesearchaeota archaeon | reverse complement strand
TACTTACATTCTTAAAGGTCCAATTATTTGATGACGAAGCACGGATTCCGTCACTGGTTCCGTTATTAAGAATAACAGAAGAATCAAAAGAAACAGAAGAAACCGATTGTCCAAAGACTGTATATCCAGGAGAGTGAAAAGATACGAAAGAAAAATTCCATCTGCTACTCGTAAGGAGGCGTACACTAATCCCTCGTGTAGAAAGAAAAGAAGTATTAAAGACATTCCAAAAGTAAGTATCCTCTGCATAAAGACTGTCACCTGATGAATTAATGTATGAATCTCTAAGAGATGTAAAAGAAACAGAAGTGCTAAAAATACCTATATTCAAAGAAGAAATATTAATATGTCTAAAAGCATTTCCTGATGAATAATTCGTATATACCCCATAGGAATAAGAACCATGTACATCTATACTGGTGTCATATATAGAAACGTTATATATCTTGCCGGTCACACCATTTATAGAGATAGCATGCGCGTAACGTACACTTGAATTAAACTGAAGAATATTACAACTCTGAACAGTCACATTACTTAAACTACTACGAATATGTATTCCATACGAGTAATCATAAACCCCGCCGTACGTGATCGTATAGCCATTACAATCCAGACTCACATTACTACTCTGGATGTCAAAACACGTCCCATCGCTGCTCACGTTATTCGCAAGGATGTAATGGCCTGGACTGTTAATCACACCGCAGCTCGTGAGGATCGTGGCTTGAGGACCGCAATAAACCTTCCAGGGGAGGGGATTGGTCGCGTTGCACGGTGTGAGATGCGCGTTACTCTCGTTACTCAGCGTGACCACGCATTCATAGCCACTTGGGATATTCCCCGTGGTGGCATAACACGCGACGGGCGTGCTCGCAGTACTATTCAAGCATACACTATACGTGTAATTCGTGAGGCTGGGGATCTCGGCATGCGCGTTACTCCAATTATTCAGGCTGAGGAGTTCCGTCTGCGCGCCATTACAATTCACCACGCTCACATCCGAGCATTGGACTTGGAGGCTATAATTCGCGAGCCAGGGGAGTTCGCCATGCGCGTTACTCGCATTACTCAGCCTGACCACGACCTCCCCGCTCGGCGTTCCCGTGGTCGTGTTACACGTGATGCTCAGGCCATGCACGGCTATGCTCAGCATGCCGAGAAGGAGGATAATGAGGATAATGCCGCGCACAAGCACTCCCACCCACACGCGCTTTTTAAAAATTATGGGAGGGGTTGGCCGAGGAGGTCCTTCAGCTCGTGGAGGATACTCCGTAGCACGCTACCTACTGGCGGTGAACCGTCCACCACACGCAGCAGGCCTTCCTCTCGCAAGCGGTGGAGGAGTGGCTCGGTCCGCTCATGATACAAGCGGAGCCGTTCGCGAATCGCCTCGGGCTGATCATCCTCACGTTGGAGGATCCTCCCACCCGCTTTCTTGCAGCGTGCTTCAGCGGCATGATCACCCGCGATGAACGTCCACTCCTCGCGCTGACTCTTGCAGACGCGGCGCTTCGCGAGCCTGCGTACGGCTTCATCATCCGTGATATGGATGAGGACTGCCCGGTCAAGCCTGCCCTGCTGATCCTTGTAAAGCTCGTATTGCTGGAGTGTGCGTGGGAAGCCGTCCAGAATAGCATTCTCAGGTAAACGTTGGAGGATGATCTGGGTGATGAGCTCGTCAGGCACCATGAAGCCTTGGCTGATCAGCTCGTGTATCCGCCTGCCGAGGGGCGTGTCCCGCAAAGCCTCCTGGCGGAGGAGTGCGCCAGCATCCACGTGCGGCCAGCCTGTAAGCATGCTCAGCAAGCGTGCCTGTGTGCCCTTCCCCGCGCCCTGCGGGCCGATAAGCAGAACGACCGGCATGGGGAAGGAAAAAGCGGGGTGTGCTTCTTAACCGCATCGCTCACTCCTCGCGAGGAGGAACGCAGTATGAGTAATCTCCATTTTCCCCTAGGAGTAGCATGACTCATACCACCCACTACCGTTTTCCCTTCACCACCCCTTACGTCTCCAGCCTTCGTATTCTTCTACAGGAGTTCTCCTATTTGAAGAGTATAGAAAGAAGGAGTGCGATGAGAAAGGAGGGGTGAAAGGAGAAGAAAAAGGAAAAGGAGAGGACAGGGTATTCGTAAGGGGGATGTGGAAAGCAGAGCGTCACCCCTCATTTAAAAGAGAGTGTGTGCTGCTCGCACGCTTGTGGCACGGCTCAAACAAACACCAGAAGATTTTATCGTGGAGGAAGTCCCGCTCCGCGCGTGGGAGGAGAAGATCCTCCCAGAGCCGCCAGTGGGTGAAGCCTACGCTGTAGTGCTCGTTGAGAAGCGGAATGTGAGTCATTTCACGATGAGCCGATTCCTGCAGCGAGCATTCCGCTTGAAGCGTGAATCCGAACTCGGCATGGCAGGAATAAAGGATAAGATTGCAGTCACGAAACAGTATGCGACAGTTCCGCTCCGCGCGGCACGCTTCCTTGAAGCGGGGGAGAGGGTCTTCACACGGAGTGATGGATGGATCCGTGTCACGCTTCTCGGCTATCATTCGGAACGCTTAACGATTGGCAAGCTGCGGGGGAATCGTTTCACGATCCGCCTCCGCGACCTGTCACGCAGGGAGGCTGAAAGTCTTGAAACGGCTGGAAGCCTCAGCGAGACTGTTGAACTCGTCTATCCAAATTATTTTGGGGATCAGCGTTTTGGTCTTACTGCGGGTGAGCATAACGCGTGGATCGGCTATGCGCTCGTGAGGAAGGACTGGGAGGAGGCACTCCGCTTGCTCGTGGAGAATGAGCGTGAAGATCCAGCATTACACGAGGCACGCGAAATCCTCAAGAGGGGAGGTATGATTGCTGATCCACTCGCGCATCTCCGGCGGATGAGCCGGCGGAAACGCCTCCTCTACTTGAGCAGCCTGCAGAGCCTCGTGAGTAATACGATCCTCCACTATCTCACCCTCCTCTTAAATGAGAGGGGCGTGCTGAGTGCGGATGACGCCTACCCTCTCTTAGGAGATCGCTTGCGGGAAGCGTATGCAGGCCTTCAGCATGAAGCTCTCTTGGAACGGCTCATGCGTGACGACCAGCAGCGCGTATTCCTCACGAGAAGGGTTGAAGCATCCCTCACGGATGAACACTTGCGCGAGAAGCTCTACACGCTTACCACGCCACTCCCAGGCTATGATAGTCCCCTCACAAAAGCTGAAGAATGGCTCCTCCACCAGCTCGGCTTGGGGAAGGATGATTTCATCCTCCGCCAATTGCCGGACATGCCCGCGCCTGGCGGGCGGCGGTCAGCATACAATAGGATTCACGACTTACAAGTACAGTTTGAGGATGCGCACACAGTAGTAGTACGTTTCACGCTCCGCACGGGGAGTTATGCCACGATCGCCATTGACCAGCTCCTCACGCTGTGAATCATCACGCATTCCATCCCTCTTTCTTCTCCTCCTTCCCCCCTTTCAAACCACCACCCACTCGTTCCCATCCTCCCTCCTCTATCCTCTCTTCTAAGCCCATATACGCGTCTCTTCCTCATCCCCCTCATGAATCCGGAGTAGGATATGGGGGAGGATAAAAAGCCAAGGGTAGAGAAAGAAGGGAGGATGAAAGAAGGGGGAGAAAAGAATGCGTTGAAGTGAGCGTTGAAGAGGAAAAAGAGGGAAGGGGGGAGAGGAGAGATACGGCGACGCTGCCTGGTTAGATGTCAACGAT
>WAPJ01000124.1 GCA_015520785.1 Candidatus Woesearchaeota archaeon | reverse complement strand
TTTCACGATGAGCGGCTCGCCTGTCGGCGTGGGTGGGAGGAGGTCTTCAAGCTCGCGGAGAGCCTCCCGTGCCTCGCGGGAATCATCAGTCGTATAGGCGACTGGCTTGCCTGCAGGCTGGAGGATGCTGAGCATGCCCGCCTGATAGGGAATGCTAATGGGAATGGTGATGAGCCACGCGTCCCGCGGAATAACTGCTGAGAGGATGATGGAGTCTATGATGGGTTTTTCCACGCGCCACGCGCGGAGCAGTGCGTAGCGTCCCTTCACGCTGCTCGTGAGGTGTGGAAGCGTAAGCTGGGTGAGACTGCTCGTATCCGCGGGCTGGGTGAGGAGGCTGAGCGTCAGCTGCGTGAGGCTTGTGCTGACGCGTTCAGCCTGTGCAGTCGTGAGAATGCTCACGCCCTTCGCGACGAGAGGGAAGAGGATAATGATGAGGATGAGCGTGTAGACGAGGCTGAGGGGGAGGGTAAAGGCGGATCGCATACGAATCCTTGTACCTCGTGAGGGGATTTTGAACGTTTCCCCCCAACAAGGGGGGTGGACAGTCACTCCTTATTCTTCCTTGAAATAGTCTTTGAACTTTTTCTCTCGCTTGGTTTCCTTCTGCTCGTGCTTGCTTGCCGTGTCGAGCAGGCTGTGCTCGAAGGCGCGCATGAGCTTCTCGCGCTCCGCGGCATGCTTCTCGTGCACGGCCTCACCAGCCTTGGCATAATCAACATGGACGGTCTGTGCTGGTTGTTGTGCCTGCACTGGCTGTCCCATAGTCTGGGGTAGATCAACGGGGAGGCTGAGCGTAAGATCCTCATCCTCGTCTTCCTTCTTCCCATCCGCTTGCTGCTGGTAGAGGTACCATGCCGCGGCGCCTGCAATGGCGAGGAGGAGTGGGATGAGCAGCCAGACGAGCCAACCACTCCCCGTCTGCTGGAGGGGCTGGCAGGATTGGCTTTCCAGGTCACAGTAGAAGCCCTCGCCACACTCATCGTCACTCAAGCATGTGCTGGTTACGGGGCGTGTTTCTGACACGGAAGTAGTCGTGTTCACGTCCTTCTTGCGGAGGGGCTCGTCCGTGCAGACGCCAGTATCACTACACGTGAGTCCGCTCTCACAGTCACGATCCTCCGTACAACTGCCTCCTACGGTGCATGGCTTACAGTCACCACCACACTTGTTGATCGGATCCGCGCACGTCAGAGCGGTACGCGTCGTATTCTCGTCTCCTTTATCCGTCTCGGGGAGGCAGACGCGCTTACCGAACAAGCCACCCTGCCTCTCACAGGTTAAACCATTCGCACAGTCACTATCAAACAGGCAGGATTCATTCTCCTCGCAGAGCCTGTCAAGACCTTTTCCGCATGAGCGTTCCAGTCTGCCTGACGGCTTATAGGTAAGACTATTCTCACTCTCAACCTCAACGGTATGCCCCGCGGCATCCCTGAGGATGAGACTCGCGCTGATACGTGTATTCTCCCGCCAGACACGACTCTCAGGACTGAGAAGGAGTGTCTGGTCAATCGTGTGATCCTCAATGTCAAGTGGGAGGGATTCATGCCAGGTCTGGCTTGTATTCGACCGGTTCTCAATCGTGATGATGAGCAGGGCTTGTCGGAGCGTAGCGTCGGACGCGCGAACCGTCAGGTTCACGCCCGGCTCGTGGAGTGTGAGGTCTCTCGTCGTATTATCAAACTTGAGCATGCCCTTCGGCTTCTTCGTATCAACCATGAAGCTGACGCTCGCATCCGCGCTCGTCTGGCTGATCCCATCATCATACGAGCAGTTCACGCGGAGCGTGTATGCGCCATCCTCACGGACGCTGAGGGTTTGTTCGAGCACGCCCTTCGGGATGGGCTTCTTCCGGATGAGGGTTTTCACCTCCTCCCTGCCGAGGCTGACGCTGCAGACACTCCCATCGGGAACACGCAGGAGGAGCGGGATTTTCGTGGTATTATACGCGCGTGACTCGGGCTTTTCAAGCATGATCCAATCCTCACGCAGACCCGTCTTGAGCGTCACGCTTGTCTCAGCAGTATTCCCGAGGACGTCACGACACTGAATATTCACAGGATAGTCTCCCTCGTCCGAGACGCGGATGGTCGTGTTGGGCGTGAGGCTCGGCTTGAGGTTGATCGGATGCTCATCACCATCAAGCGTATAGCGGCAGATGGCGAGATGATTCACGCTCACACGGAGGAGGCTCTCATACGCGCCACTCACCATGCTAAACACGGGGTTCGGATGGAAACGCGCATTCCGAATGGTAAAGTCACTCCCATAGACGGGGATGGTAAAGTCAACCTTCTTCACCCCGCCAGTGGGCATGCCCTCCGTTCCTTCTGGATAGGCGCAGCTCACGGTGAAGCGGAGTTCCGTGGTGCGTTTGAACGTGCCACTCTCCCAGACGCTCTTCTCAGGCTTGTACGTGAGGCTCACAGTCTTCCCGTTCGCCGTGAGGTTACACGCTTCTGCGGGCGGACTACTCCTCAGCTGGATAGTGAAGGGCTCGCCCGCGCGCGCTGCGAGTGGCTTGATAAGCTTAATGTCCACACCCTCACCCGTCGGGTTGGGTGGGTAGAAGGTGATGATGACTGGCGCGCCCAGATTGCCTGCAGGATCCCTCGTGAGGGCGCGGAGCGTGTATTCCCCGCCGGGGATGAGCGTGATGCCGAAGAGGTCTTCCAGGAGGGACTGGCTGAGGACTTCACCCTCAACGCGAGGATCGGGGAGTGAAGCATTATGCCGCTCACCGCCGGGCGTGACGAGCGTGAGATTGGTTATGAAGCCCTTCTCGTACGGCTTGCTGATGATCGCATACTCCTCACTCTCATTCATCCTATCCCGGATGGTGATGCGGATGCTCATCCGATGCGTATCATACGAGACGCTCAGCGTGGTGCGCGGCGGCTGAGTATCCTCCAAGGGTAGCGTATAGGGGGGGAGGAGCGTGGCATTCTGCACGTGGCAGGCTGCTTCAACCAGATTGTGCGCGGGGTCTTCTGCGCGCGTGATAAGCCAATACTCGCCCGGCACGGGCTTCACATCAGCCTCTTCGAGGAGTTCGCGGAGGGTAATGGTTGAAGCTACGAGGATGGGTGATTCCTCCGTGAGGAGATCACACGCGGAAGCCTCGTCAGGCGTGCTCGTGCGGATGAGATAGCGTAAGCGCGCACCATTCCTGCTGGGTGGGACTTCAACACTACTCCGCGTGTCCGCATGACTCTCATACAAGTGAATACTCAAGAGCGTGGTCCCATTCTCCAGTCCTTCCACGGGATGCTGATAGGTGATAGCAATCTGACTGTGAATCCTACTAGGGGGTGCTTCCCGCTGTGGGAGGTATGTGATCGTGAGGGGGAGGGTTTCCTCATTCCCCACGGGATCGATCGCGCGTAGCGTGAAGCGATACGCGCCAGGCTCATGAATAGTAAGCGTGTCATAAGAG
>WAPJ01000123.1 GCA_015520785.1 Candidatus Woesearchaeota archaeon | reverse complement strand
GCAAGCGGGCTTTCAATCCGCCCGCTTAGCATGGGATAGTCGTCGGGATACTGGATGATAACACGCTTTGCGCGTCCTCCGAGGAGCTGGAGGGTCATGGTGAGGATGGCAAGGCTTGTGCGGATCGTGGGGGGATGATACCCGCTGACTTCGATGAACACGCTCCGCGTACGCGTCGTGACGCGACCAGTGTCTTCACTATTCACGATGGGCGGGATGCTAAGGATTTTTCCCTGCGCGTCGATGAAGGCCGGCCAGGCGCTCATGCCCTTGAGGAGATGACCGTAGGCTTTCCCCTTGGGATGCTGGTGGAGGATGTCGCGTGCGAGGATTGGCTGGCTCATGCCGAGAGGAGTAAAGCGTGTCTCAGAGGGGTTGATCGTGGTGAAGCGGAGGGGCCAGGTGATATGCTCGAGGGGATAGATGCCCGCGGCTGCTTTCTTCCGGTTGCGATGATGCGTCGTGTCCAGTTTCTCCTGGAGTTGGATGATGAGCTGGAGGTCTTCCTCGCTGAGCGTGAGGTCTTCAATGATGGCGGCGAGCGTGTAGGGGCGGACGTCACGCATGCGCGGGTCTATGATGATCGTATGATCGGATGGTTCTGCGTGGACGTCCTCATAGCGGGGTGTGCTGGTAAAATCCCGGAGTGCTTTGGCGAAGAGCGTGTGGCTGAGCAGGTCTGGACGGTTGGGGAAGATCTCAACAAGGATTTCATCCTCGGTAACATGCTCCACGTCTGTGCCGAGCATGGCGATACGCTCTGCGAGGTGTTCGAGCGTGCCTGTCCAGCCGCTCAGCTGGATGATGCGTCGTGTTGGATAGCGGACGGTTGGCATTGCGTGTTCACCTAGAGCATACTCGTCTCATTCAGTCTCTTACACAGCGCTTTTTTCCATCCTTCTCCTTCATCAAGACTATTTTTCCTCCCGCTTTTTTCTCTTCTTCTCATCCTTTAGGAGGATGTTTCATTCTTCAACGTATTCCTCTTTTTTCTTCACGTTCTTCTGATACGCGTTTTCTCCTCTTCTCCACTCGTTCATGTTATGGATGCTTTCTTTTTTCAGAGTGGTTGTGAGCGGAGCGTGTGCTGAAGGGATGGGATGGTAGCATACGCGTCATGCTCTGTCTCGCTGCGCGTAGGCGAGCGGGTCTGGGTCTGGCAGGCTGCGGATGAGGCTGAGCCTCCTGCTCTGGATATCCCTAATGTCTTTGAACTGGTAGGATTGCATGATGATGCGTGCGAGGCCGAGACCCCAGGCGAGCACGGTAAGCTTCCTGCCGGTGAGGGGCTTGACAACTTCGGGTCGGAAGATGCCCGCGCCGCCGAGCTCCATCCATCCCCTGTCGGGGACGTGCACGTCTACTTCTACGCTCGGCTCCGTGTAGGGGAAGTAGGCTGGTCGGAGACGGATCCGCTCATAGCCAAGCCTTTTGAAGAAGGCTGTCAGGTAGCCTTTCAGCTGGGTGAACGTGAGCCGTGGCGCGGCGACGATCCCCTCCACCTGGTGGAATTCGAAGAGATGCTTCCAGTCAAGCGTCTCATTCCGGAAGACGGGGCCGATACTAAAAATCTTGAGTGGGAGGTCGTCCTCGCGGAGACAGCTGAGGGCCTGGGCGCTGAGCACGGTTGTATGCGTTCGCAAGACGAGGCGGCGTGCCTCGCGGCGTGACCATGCGTCCTCCCATCCACGACTCCCTGTGCTCCCGCCATGCACGTGCACGTCTCGCACGCGCTTGACAGTCCTCCCCCCGGGGAGGTGGCCGTGCGTGGGCTTGTGGAGGAAGAACGTGTCCTGCATCTCGCGTGCGGGATGATCCTGTGGTGTGAAGAGCGCGTCAAAATTCCAGAATGCTGTTTGAATAATGCTCCCCGTGACTTCTTCAAAGCCGAGGCTGAGCCAGACTTGGCGGATATGCTGGATGATGCGCGTGGTGAAGTGGAGGCTCCCACCTTCTGCGGGTGGGACGTGCTGGCTGATATGATACGCGCGGAATGTTTTCCGCTTGTACGCGCCCGTCCTGATCATGTCTGGTGTGAGATGGTCTTCCAGCCTCCCGGGGAGGGGGATGCGCTCGCCCAGCCTGGTGAGGCGTACGTACTTCTCGCTGATCGTTTCGCGCGTGTAGAGGCCTCGTTTGAGCAGCTCGTCCTGCTGGGGATGATCCTCAGGGAGGACTTCTTCCTGCAGCACATCTTGGAGGGGGCTCGCGTATGGTTGAACGAGCGTGAGAATGCCCTTGTCTATCCGGATGCTCCCGGCGTGTTTGAGCGTGCCGAGCGCAATGTTAAAACCCTCGCGAAGCGTGTCGCGTGCTTCGCGCATGCTCAGACTCCCCTTCTCCTCGAGGAGGCGTGCAAGCCGTTCCTCGGGGAGGCCCTCCTGGAAGGCAGTCGTACCCTTCTCTGTCCGTTTGAGATGCGTGACCTGCTTCGTCTCTCGTGTGATAAGCTTCTTCTCTTCAAGCCATTGGACTGCTCGTCCGAAGGGTGCTGGCTCGAGGCCTGCCTCTTCGCGGAGATCGTCAAGCCGCATGGGCTGTGGATGGGAGCGGAGGATGCGGATAAGCTTCTGTTCGTCTTGGGTGAGTGTGCGTGCCAGGTATGCCGTCTGCGTGTCGGGACTAGTCTGCCTGTGATCCATCCTCTCCTCCACTCTGCATAGTGTTTTTTTGAAGTTTTCGCAGTTCACGCTGGATGAGCTCGTCACGGAGCGCCCGTATCGTCTCATGGAATGCTTTTTCCAGGCGGGACTCGTACTGTGCCTTGCGTTCTCCCTCCTCGCTCGGCTGGCTGAGAAGAGTGATAAGCTCGCGAACAAGGCGGGGGGTGAAGGGCTCGTCGAGGGGCGTGTCGGCGAGGATGCTCTTCAAAGCATCCTCCTCGGAGAGATGCACTGATGGCGTGCTCACGGTGAGTTCGGGCGTTGTGAGCTTGAGCGTGTTCCGGAGGAGTGTGTAGGCGCCACGCTTCACGGCTTCCTGATGGACGCGTTGCCAGTCAATCCCCAAGTCTTGCACGGTGCCTTCCAGGCGGATGAGGAGGATCATGCCCGGCAGGGCTGGTGGGAGTTCTTGGAGGATGCGCTCGGTTGCCTCACGGCCTGCCTCTCCCTTGAACGTGAGGGTGAGCGTGTGGACGGGCTTTATGATGAGCTTAACATGCTCGATCCGTACGCCATGCTCGTCAAGCGTTCCGCGGATATAGCTGCCATGCTGGAGGCTTTCAAGCTCGTCAAAACTATTCGGGAAGAGCGGGCCAGGATAAGCTGCTGGCTGATCGTGAATGGTGAACTGTTTACGCGTGTGCACGTGGCCGCCAGCATAATAGGCGAAGCCGGGTGGGAGGAGGCTTGACGGTGTGACGGGTGTTTCCGCGTGGGGGAGTTTTATGGTGTCGAGCTGCGTGTGGAAGAGGAAGACGCCCTTCCTCCCCGTGAGCGCGTGGATGAACGCGTCATGGTCTAACGCCCTGTAGTATTGGATGTCATGCCCTCCGCGGAGGCCGGGCATGCCCGCGAGGAGGACCCCTTGGGATGTCTCG
>WAPJ01000122.1 GCA_015520785.1 Candidatus Woesearchaeota archaeon | reverse complement strand
GCTGTGGTTTTGTTGCGCTGGTGTTGTCAGGCGTGATGGACGTGTGTGGCGTGCACCTTCTCGCGAAGAATAAGGCTTAAAAAGAGGGTGTGGCTGCTTTCAGCTGTTTGCCGGGGTCGCATAGCCTGGTATTGCGCGGGATTGCTAAAGCCTACTCTTGGCGGTGGCGTGAGCCCCGCATACCAGTCACCGTTTTGACGGGTGCAATCATCCCGTCCCCTTGTGGGATCGTGGGTTCAAATCCCACCCCCGGCGCATCTTTCATCTTCTCGTCTCACGCTTCTCTCCCTTTTCTCATCCGGTTCCTTCTCTTCCCTCCTTTTCTCTTCCTTCTTCTCCTACTTTTTCTGATCACCATCCTACTTTTCCATATGGAAATTTGGTTGAAGGGTGTTGGCATAGTTGGATAAAGGGAAGGAGGAGGGTGTGAGGGGAGGAGAGGGGGGAATCGGAAAGCAGCGTATTCATCCACGCGAATCCTTATAAGCGTGAAGCCCGCTCCGCGAATGGCATGATTTACGCGTCGTATGAGGATCTTCTCAACCGCGTCCTCCAAGAGACGGGCTTGCAGCGTGAGGATGTTGAGAAGCGCGTGCAGGAGAAGCTTGACGAGCTCAGCGGACTCGTCAGCCGGGAGGGCGCATTGCTTATCGTGGCGAATGATCTCGGCGTGAAAGTCCTCCAGGATGATTATCGTCTCGTCCCCCTCGACCAGCTCAAGCCGGGCATGCGGGACGTGACCATCCAGGGCAAGGTTCTCGCCGTGTACGAGCCCCGGAGTTTCACGCGGAACGAGCAGGAAGGCCGCGTCCAAAGCCTCCTGCTTGGAGAGGGGAGCCATCGTGTCCGTGTGAGCGCCTGGCATACTGCTACTGACAAGCTCGCCAGCATCAAGCCAGGAGACATTATCCGGATCAAGAATGCGTATACCCGGCAGGGCTTGAATGGGAGCGTGGAAGTCCATCTGAACGAGCGGAGCAGCATAGACGTAAACCCGGAAGGCGTTGAGATTACGATTGAGGGCGGCGTCCAGCGTGAAGCCCCGAGGAAACGCCTCGCAGACGTGACCAAGGATGATGGCCTGATCGACGTGTTCGGCACGATCGTCCAAGTCTTCGACCCCTACCTCTTCCCCGCCTGTCCCGAGTGTAACAAGAAGCTCCGCGAGACTCCGGAAGGCCTCGCGTGCGACGTGCATGGCGTCCAGGAACCCCAACAACGGGGCATCCTCACCGTGTACGTTGATGATAACAGCGCAGCACTCCGCGCCGTCTTCTTCCACGAACAGTTTAAACGCCTCGTCCCCGACGAGCAGCTCTGGCAGGATTCGGGTAAGCTGAAGGAAGACCTCCTCGGCAGTTTCATCAGGCTGACCGCGCGCGTCCGGTATAATGAAGCGTACGATCGGATAGAACTCATCGTCCAAGATGCAACCAGGGACGTGAACGTGGATGAAGAACTCAGAAAGCTTGAAGCATTGGAACGCGAAGCGAAAGGAGAGCAGCGTGAAGGAAGCCCCGCGGGTGAAGCATAAGCTTCATATAGGATGAACACCCCTTTACCCTCCTAAGGCTGAGGTGATAGGCTCATGGCGGATGATGAAGAACTCCTGCTTGACGACGAGCTCGTAGAAGAAGAAACCGGGGACGTGTATGATGAGGACGCCCTCCAAGAGGAAATCCTTGATGATGAGATTGATCCTGTTGAGGAGGGTTTCATGCGCGGGTATGACCGGGAGAGCATCCTCCGCTGCGATTATTGTGGCAAGGAGCTTGGCGACGAGTTCATCACCATAGAAGTAGACGGCACCACGTACCGCTTCTGCAGCGAGGAATGCAAAGAGAAGTGGGAGGACGAACACATACTCTAAAAAGTAGGCTTCTCTTCTCCCACTCCTCCTTTCCTTTTCTCCTCCTGCATCCTCTCCTTCTCCCCTCTTCTCTCCCACCAACCTTCCTCTTTTCTTCTTCATATCTTACTCCTCAGCTTCTAAACCAGAAGACGAGACGCGTATGCCTATGCTCCCATTGGACTTTATATCTTACTCCTCAGCTTCTAAACTCCTCCACCACCCTCCAATACTCTCTCAAAGGGGAAGGAAGATGGTGAGATACATGTTGGTTAGAAGATGCTGAAGCAGGGGAAGGAAAAGGGAGGATGGAGCACGTATGATCAGACCATCAGCAGGAATACCCCCTCTTACGGGCAGGGGGGCACCCACTCTCCCTCTGGCGGGTTCATGCCCTGCGCGACAAGCTCATCCGCCAGGCAGACTGCTGCAAAACTCCCCGGCTGAGCGTGATCGAAGAGGCGTGCCGCATCCTCCGAAGAAAAGTCCACCGGCAAGCCTCCCGCCGTGGGATAGAGGCTTACCCGTGAGACTTTCACCGTGCGCGTACACGCACTATCCGCACATCGTGCTACTTCTCCTGGCAGGAGGCAGAAGGGATTCCGCACCGCGGGCGTCACGCTCCGCGATTCACGCTGCGCAAGGCTCCGCACATCCCAGAGTTCAAAATGCAAATGCGGCGCTTGCGAATTCCCCGTATTCCCCACGAGGCCGAGCGGATCCCCCAGAGCAACGCGGAGCGGATAGTAGGCTTCACGACCCTCCTCATCCTCTCGTACGAAAGAGCATGCCGCGCAGAAGCGTTTCAGCACGCGGAGCGGGAGCATCCCCTCAGCCCGCGCCTCCTTGCTGAGCGGATCAAGCCAGACGGCATGCTGCTCCACACTGCTGAGGGGTGCGAGATGCCCATACACGCTTATCAGATGGAGGCTTGGCGTATAGACGAGCACAGTCTCACCGAGCATGCCATTCCATATATACTTCTCTTTTGTTTCACTCCACCAGCCATCAGTTCTTGAGTAGAAGTCGCCCTCAATATTTTCTTCTTCTACCCTTCCCGCTTTCGGTGACATAATATAAGGGAGCGCCCATGAGGGGAGTTTTTCTTTCGTGAGGCCGTACTCGTTCTCTAAGCGTTCGAGCAGACGCGTATTCAGGAACGTGACGCGCTGATACTGATCTCCCCGGGGGATGAGTGTGCTCCAGGCGAGGACTTCGCCAGGCAGGCTGGCGTGCACCACGCCTCCCGGAGGGGGGAAGAATGCATCCGCACCACTCCCTTCCCGTTGGGACTGGTCGCGTGGGACGAGATCAATACCTGTATGCGTAATATAGCGGAGTTCTTCCTGTGCTTCCACAGGCACGCGGCCGGCACACTGACTAATCTTATTCACCGTGTCCAACGGCCATCGTGCTGTCGCGGGCATGCTGAACGCGACTGGCAGGGGTATGAGCCAGAATGGGTCCTTCACGCCCGGCTGGAGGAGTCCTGCGGGAAGCTTGGGGAGGGGATAGTCCTCTGGGAGCGCATCAGGGGGAATGGTGATGGGCATGCCCGGCTGGCGTCCCTCACTGATCGGTTCCGCGAGGAGCTGTTGTAAGCGTGCATACGCGCTTGGAAAATCCCTTGTCACCCCGAGGGGGATGAGGATGACGATAGGCTTCTCATCCCAGTATGCAGTATAGAATGCTTCTATCGCATCCTTTAACATGTCAGGGAGTGATTGGGGGATACTCCGCGCGTCAGCAGGCGTAGTGAGTGGGATGATGCGGGGCATCCTTTCAAAGCTTGCTTCAACCGCGTACGCGATGCGTGCGAGGAGACTATCACCCTTGTCTTTCGGCATGAGGATGATCGGATCCTGCTGTCCCTCACCCTCCTTGAATTGGACTGTGACGAGATGTACTCCCCCGGGGGGTGTTTGAAAGTCACCCTGCGTGACGCGGAGTGTTCGTTCTCGCAGCCTGCAGGATGCTGGTGGATCCTGCCTACTGCTCAGCTTCACGCTTCTTTCCTCTTCATTTTCCCCGTCTGGAAGATTGATGATGGCAAGCTGTTCTCCCTCGAGACAGCCACCCTCCGCTTTTGTAACGCCCGTTTTCTCTCTCAGCTTACGGATAAGACTATCACACGCATCTCCCCCGCCAAGAAACGTATCCTGCAGGAGGAGTGGCGTCTGCTGATGCCAGAAGACGGTTTCCTCTCCCATGCGGAGTGCGAAGAATGTTTCCCCTGCCTTGCGAATCCATGCGAGCGTATACGCGCCAGGCTGGAGGATGGCCCGCGTGCATTCTCCCTCTCCTTCCGATTCTTCTTGGAGGAGGCCGCGGAGTTCTGCCATTACCTGTATACTGCGGAGCCGTGCATCATACGCTTCCCTCCGCACGTCCTCTGGAAGTCCTTCTTCTCCTATCCTTTGGAGGAATGCTTCCGCTGCCTGGAGGTAGGGTGTGGTGAGCGTAACCCTGATGGGCGTGTGGACGAGCAATGCGAGAGGAGTCCCCCGCAGTTCTTGCCCACTCTTCCCCGTGAGGATGAGATCAGCAGTAAAAACAGTCTTCCCATTCTGATACGTGTACGTGGGGTTGAGGAGGAGGTAGTCCTCCTGGCGGAGGCTGCGCATCCGTGCCTCTGCTTCACGGAGGACTCTGCCAATAAAAGCTGAAGGGTCAGCGCAGGCTCTCTCCGTATAGGACCAGCGTCCATCATGCTTCGGACAGGAGACTGCGCCTTGCAGCCATTCGTCCCGGAAGGCTTCCATGAGTTGTTCTCCCGCGAGTGCGCTGAGCGTGCTATTCGCAACGCGCGCCTGCATGCCCAGCCTGCCAAGCTGGCCGAGCGGCATGCCATACGCCTTCAGGCTTTCATCCTGCAGGTTCTCCCAGTCCGCTTGGAGCACGGTGATGAGGAGGATGATGAACACGCCTGTCATGATGATCGCGAGGAAGGTCGTATCCGCATTCGCACGTCTCACTCCCCACCACCCCCTTCTGCCTGGCAGATGGTGAGGCCTCCCGCCTCGCTCGTCACGAGTCGTTCCACGAGCTTGACACGCTCGGGGAGGGGGATGATGAAACTCTCCGCTGGCGTGGGGAGGCGTACGCATGCTTCCCCCATGGGAACATGGAGGATTCCTCGTCCTCCCGTCCGTCCTCGAATGATGAGACTCCACGCGAGCCGGTCCGCATCCCCTAGACTGAAGGCTTTCTCATGATCGAGCATGCTCGCGAGGATGAGATCATCCCTGAACGCGTAGCCTGCAGGACCCTGCTCATCCCGCATTCCAATGCTCGGCTGGTCGAGGAGGCTGAGCAGGCTTGTCAGGCTGGCCGTCTCATCCGCCCCGCGCACGATCTTCCTATCAGGCTGATAGCTTGCGCCCTGCAGCAGGGTATTCACGAGGAGGAAGGCTGCGAGGATAACACTGATCGTGACGAACCAGACGATAATATCCAGGAGGTTGAGGAAGCCACGTCTCATGAGCCCTCACCCGTAAGGAGGACGGGAACGCCCTCCCGTCCTATCGTTGTGAGATCAAGCACGCCCGGCTTCCCAGTCGTGGTGAGGATGGGCGTGCGAACATGATACGCCTTGTATGCTCCCGTGCTGGTTATCCGCCGGCTCGTCTCGAACGCGACATACACGTCCTCATCCGGCCAGTAGCAGATTCGTTCTTCTCCTTGTAGGACGAGGCGGATGCGGAGTGCGCTCACCGCCCATCCCGGCTGGGGGAGGAATGTGCATACGCCACCCTCCCTGGTAAAGCCGAGTCGTTCAAGCTCGGCAGGATTGAGGGGTTGGGGGAGGAGGATGAGCGCTTGCTCTCCCATGCTCACGGCATGCAGGAGGCCTGCCTCGAGCCGTGGCATGCCACCATGCTGTGCGAGCACGTATAAGGCTGACAGCTGCACGCTGATCAGCAGCGCGTAGAGGATCCACTTGAGATAATCCCACATGACGAGCATTGCCCTGCGCATTCCCAACAACCCCTCTTCCCCATATTATGGACTGGTAAGCGTGAGCGGGATGAGATAGACTTCCCCCGTAAGCGTTCGCCCCTCCTC
>WAPJ01000121.1 GCA_015520785.1 Candidatus Woesearchaeota archaeon | reverse complement strand
TAAGAAGCCCTCCCGCCCGCCTCTCCTGCCTGGGCCCGTAGCATAATGGATAGTGCGGCCGGCTTCGGACCGGTTGATCTGGGTTCGAATCCCAGCGGGCCCGCACGTATTCTACTCTTCTTCGCACACGATTTCCCCCTCACGCCCATCTCCTCCTTTTCCTACCCTCATCTCCTCTTTTCTCCATACATACTAAACATGCTGGGAAGGTGGAAGGTGAAGGATCTGATAGGTGAAGGAGAGGCGCGTTTGGCTCTTGCGTGAAGCCTCAACACCTATAAAGGATGTCTCCCCCAGCAATCCTCATGAGGCGTTCCTGCTGTCCAGTCACGCTCGGCTTTAGCAGTCTTCTCATCCTCGTCTTCCTCCTCGAACAACTGGTTGGTGTTGAGCCATTCGTCCTCCACGCTTCGCGATTCCTCAGCGTCCAGCTCATCCTCAGCTTCCTCGCGCATGCCAGTCTCGCCCATCTCCTCTCCAACCTTTTCGGCATACTCTTCTTCGGCATCCTGCTGGAAGCGGATATTGGCTCTCAGAGGCTGGCATTCCTCATCCTCCTCAGCGGGATCTTCGTCAACCTCGCCCTCCCACTCACGGGGTATGAGGCAGTAATCGGTGCGAGCGGGATCGCGTATGCGCTCGCAGCAGCAGTCGCCATTCGTAAGCCTTTTGGCATGATCCTCGCCCTTGGCATTCCCATGCCCGGCATCCTCGCCATCCTCCTCTGGATCCTCCAACAGGTTATTCTCGAGGGAACCAGGCCTATCGCCTATAAGCTCCATCTCATAGGCATGCTTATCGGCAGCATCTTCGCCCTCCTCACCCCGCGCCCAAAGAGAAAAGAAGAAGTCCAACGAGAAGAAGAGACGCGTGAGATTGACCGGCTTATTGACGCGTATGAGGAGGAATATCTTCTTCCGGATTATGAGAAGGATAGAAAATCGTAAAAGGGGGTTTCTCTTCTCCGATTGAGAGGTATAAGAACTTCTTCTAGAATCTCCTTTCATCTTCTTACCCTTTGCATTGTATATACTCTTATTCGTCCCGTATGTGGAATAAACCCCTCTCATAAGACCTATAAACGCGTGTTGCTTTTCGGTGTGCATATGCTGGACGAACCCTTCTACCTCCCTTTGGAAGCCGCTCATCATGAGCCGCTCACACGGCTTCTTGAAGAGGAACTCGGCATGCGAATACCCTACGCGCATATTGATGAGACTGGGAGGATTCGTCCTGCAGGGAGTGCACGGTTCAGGTTACGCCTTGATGATCGTCCATCCCTCCCCGCTCTTTCTCCGCAGGAGCCGCTCTTCCCTGAAGCGGCATTCTCAGTCGCAACAGGCTTGAAAGAAACCCTTCCCGCGCATTTTAGACTGGATAGGGCTGGTGGTGATATCGTCCTGCTTGACACGATCACCCAGGGCAAGCTCAGCCAGACAGCCTATCATCTCCCCACACCCCTCCCGCTCGAATATCGCTTGTACGAGTCAATCCTCCCTGATGGGGAATTCACGCTCTACCATTCCTTCCGCCTCCCCCTCCAGAATGGGATGCTCATCTTCGCGACTATCCTCCCACCCTTCCTCGAGCCTGCAGTCGTCATTCCCTACGCGGCACAGCAAGGAGAGCGGATCTTCGCACTCACACGTCGAACGCATGAACGCTTCTCCAAGACTTTCTATACGCCCCCCATTCAGGAGGAATTACAAAGCGTTGTGAAGGAGATAGACACGTGCCTCCAACTGGAAAAGCCTCGTCAAGAACCTGAACTTTCCAATCTTATCCGTCGAGTATACCCCTCCCTTTCTTTTTATAAGACAGTCTTCCCAGGAATCCCTGAACGTTTCTTCTCATCTTAGTAAGTATTATTTATTACTCTCTCACTTCTTTTAATCCCTTCCTTCCTTCAACGCTCACGTTCCAAAAAAGGATTTTGGAGGTGGAATACCACCCCGAAGACTTTTCAAGTCTTTACCTTTAAGTAACAAATAATTCCTGGGATGTTTATAAATACTCAGGGGGTTCTCAGCTATATGAGTCTCCCTGACCTTACCACGCTAAAACCCTATCATCTTCCTGTCAGTACGAGTTTTAAGCCTAACTTAGAAAGCCTCTTGAATGAGTTTTCCAGCGATGGGGCAATCCCTTCTCTCTCCCATCTGAAAGATGGAGAATATGATTCCTCTGCTAACAATTCCTCTGCATATAAGATTTTCCTCGCCGCTCTTTCCACTGAAGAAGGGAGGGTGCCCATCTTCCTTTTTCCTTCCCAGAGACGTGATCCTCAAGAGTATGTATTCATACTTCGCGGGGATGAAGCCTCTCCCTCACATTCTCCCCTGGGGGAGGAGACTTCAAGCATCCGTCTTGAAGGATTGGGGGACTTGCTCGGGTCGCCTTCCGAAGAAGTGAGTAGGGGCTTCGTCCTGCTCGACCTCCTCGCGGATGGAATGCTCTTCTCACGGCTCATGCCTGAGCATCCACAGAGCATACTGCCCGTTGAAGCCCGCTCGTATAAGTTCATCCTCATGGAGGATGAATCTGACATCTTCCAATTCCTCCCCGTCCCGCTGAGTGAAGAGGATGATCTCATCCTTCTCTCCGTGAAATCATCCTTTTTCGAATCATCATACGTTACTCCATTCGCATTCCGCCACAGTTCTACCTACTATGCTCTTCCCCGCAATGAGCTTATCGGAGCATTTCAACATGTCTTCGAGACGGATAAGAAATCAATCTCCCTCGATGAAGGGGGGATGATAAACCGTGTTCTTGCCTCGTACACTGCATACCTCAGGGATCCTTTCAACACATATTATGCGAAGCAAGTCCTCCAGCAGTCTCTCCGTGAAACGCTCCCGCAGAAGCTCTCCGAGCGCTGGGCTGCTCTCAGACAACAGTACCGGCAGGATATTCTCGCAGTGCAGCGCGGAGAACGAACATGATCCCCTTCTTCTTCCTTCTCCTCTCGGATGACTGAGCATAACCTTTTTTAACCCCTCTTCTTCCGCGTTTGGTATGGATTTCAAGCGGATTGAGGCGGACGTGCAAGCATTCTGGGAGGAGACGCGCGCGTATGAGAAGGCGCGGGAGAAGAATAAAGGCAAGGAGAAGTTCTACTATCTTGACGGGCCTCCCTATACGAGTGGGCGGATTCATATTGGGCATGCGTGGGGGAAGACGCTTCGCGACATGGTCATGCGGTATAAGCGCATGCAGGGTTTTGACGTGTACGACCGGCCGGGCTTTGACATGCACGGCCTCCCAACGCAGCATAAGGTGCAGGAGAAGTATGGCTTGAAGTCAAAGCAGGATATCATCCGGTTTGGTGAGGAGCGCTTCGCAGGGGAATGTGAACGATTAGCAGTGGAGAATATGCGGCAGATGATCCGGGATTTTAAGCGGTTCGGCGTGTGGATGGACTGGGATAGGCCGTACATGCCGATCACGCAAGAATATATTGAGGGCGTCTGGTGGCTTGTCAAGCAGGCGTATGAGCAGGGACGCTTATATGAGGGCTTACGCACGCTCGCCTGGGATCCCGTGGACGAGTCAGCCTTGGCGAAGCATGAGCTCGAGTATAAGACGGTGACGGATGAGAGCGTCTACTTCCTCCTCCCCTTGAAGGATGAACCCTACCAGTTGCTCGTGTGGACGACCACACCCTGGACAGTGCCTTTCAACATGGGCGTGATGATCCATCCCGACGAGAAATACGCGTACGTGCACGCTCGCAAGGATGGGCGGGAGTATAAGCTCATCCTCGCTGAGAAGCGTGTGGGAGACGTCATGCGAAAGGCTGGCGTGGATGACTATGAGATCATGAAAACCATTCCCGGTAGCGAGCTTGTGGGGAAAGAATATACACATCCGTTTGAAGACCTCGTCCCACAGTACGCCTCCTACCGGGAGGAAGGTGTAAAGCTGCATCGTATCGTCCCCGCGGGAGAATTCGTGAGTACGAGCGAAGGCACAGGACTCGTGCATAGCGCGCCCGGCTGTGGTCCTGAAGACTTTGAGGTCGGCTGGCGTGAAAACCTCCCACCATTCAACACGGTTGACGAGAAAGGCTATTTTAAGGAGATCCCCGCGTTTGAAGGCCTCCAAGCCCGGAAGGATGATCCCCACTTCATCAAGCTCCTCAAGGAGCGTGACGCGGTCTTCCTCACCGAGAGGGTCACGCACGAGTATCCTCACGCGGAGCGGAGTAAAGCCCCCGCAATCTTCCGCGTGACAAAACAATGGTTCCTCAAGATTGAAGACCTCAAACCCCTCATGCTCGAGGCGAATGAACGCATCCACTGGGTGCCCGACTGGGCTGGCAAGCGACAATTCGCCAACTGGCTGAAACAATTACGGGATAATAGTATTACCAAGCAGATCCACTGGGGTACGCCACTCCCCGTCTGGCGGAGCAGGGATGGTGATATCCTCGTCATCGGGAGCGTGGAAGAACTCAAACAGTACGCGAAGACACCCGTGCCTGACAATCTGCATAAGCCCTGGATTGACCGGGTCGTGCTGGAGAAGGATGGGAAAGAGTATTATCGGATTCCCGACGTGCTCGATGTTTGGGTGGATGCTGGATCAGCAGCATGGCTCAGCCTCGACTATCCCCGGCGGAAGGACTTGTTCGAACGCTACTATCCTGCGGATTTCATCACGGAGGGGAAGGATCAGATCCGCGGCTGGTTTAATCTCCTCATGCAGTTAAGCATCCTCGCCTTCCGCAAGGCAGCCTTCAAGGCAGTCTACATGACGGGCTTTGTGAATGACGCGCTCGGACGGAAGATGAGCAAGAGCCTCGGGAATATTATCAGTCCTGATGAGGTTGTGGAGAAGCATGGTGCTGACGTCGTCCGCTTCTACTTTATCGGCGGCACGAGTCCTGGCGAAGACTTGAACTATAATCATGATGACGTCCGCGTCAAGGAGAAGAACCTCACAGTACTCTTTAACCTCTACACGCTCGCCGCCCAGCATCCACCAGTCCAGCTTGAAGACGTGAAGGACAAGCTCACCCTCCTTGACGAGGCAATGCTCAGCCGCATTGAGAGCACGCTCCAAGCAGTGACACGCTTGTTTGACGACTATCAGCTTGACCGCATCCCGCACGAGCTTGAAGCACTCTGGATGCTCCTCAGCAAGGCATACGTGCAGACGAATCGTGAACGCCTCGCCGAACAGGATCCAGCCGTGTATGCAGTCCTCCAGCACGCCCTTCGGAGGCTGACGCGGATGCTTGCACCCCTCACACCCCACCTCATGGAACACGCCTACCAGGAGCACAAGGAAATGCTTGAGGGACGAGAGGAGAGTGTGCATCACGAATCATGGCCAAAGCCGATCGGAGAACTCATCAAGCCAAGCCTTGAAAGCCTCCTGGAACGCTTCTTCACGCTCCGCGAGAGCATGATTAAGCTCCGTGAAGCCGCAGGCATCAGCCTCCGCCAGCCTCTGGCTGAGGCACGCATCCTCCTCCCAGCAGAGGAGCGTGAAGCATTCACACCCCTCATCCTACTCCTCCAGGAAGCGGTTAACGTCAAACAGATCAGCCTGATCGACCACTTGCCAGAGGGAAGTCTCACGCTTGAGGCTGAGAAGGGCGTGATCGGTAAAGCCTTCAG
>WAPJ01000120.1 GCA_015520785.1 Candidatus Woesearchaeota archaeon | reverse complement strand
GTGTATAAGAGACAGCGTCAAGGACTTCTTCCTCATGCTCTTCTTCGCCTTGCTTGGCGCACAGCTCACCCTCCCCCGGCTCACTCCCAGCCTCATCCTCCTCAGCAGTCTCATCCTCCTTAGCATCTACCTCATCAAGCCAGCCATCATCTACACGCTCACCCGACTGGGGGGTTTCGGCCCACGAACAGCATTCCTCACCAGCATAAGCCTCAGCCAGCAGGGCGAGTTCGGCCTCGTCATCCTCGGACTCGCCGTCCAGCAAGGCCTCTTCAGCCAGGACGCCTTCAGCCTCTTCACGCTCATCACGCTCATCACCCTCCTCGCCACGCCATACTTGATCAGGCATGATGAGCGTTTCATCAGTATCCTCAAACGGTACGGCCTCTTCAGAACGCGTGAAGCATCCACCACGCTCACCACGACGAGACAGCTCAAGGATCATTACGTCATCTTCGGCTATCACGACCTGACAGAAGCCCTCCTCAAAGGACTGGAATGGACGGGTGCGCGCGTGCTCATCGTGGATCATAATCCCGAGAAGGTCAAAGCACTTAGAGAACAGGGTCGGGAGGCAGTCCTCCTCGAACTCACGAATATTGACGGGTATGATCATCTCAACCTTGAGGAAGCCAGGGCCGTGGTGAGCACGATCCATCATCCCCGTGGGAATGCCATCCTCGCCCGCGAGGCTAAACGCCGGAATCCCAACGCGCTCGTGATCGTCATCGCACGGCATGCGAGTGACGTCCCCCTCCTCCAAGCTGCGGGGGCGGACTTCGTCGCACTCCCCCTCCACTTGAGCGGGAAGGAGATCGCGGATATCCTCATCGAGCACGCCCAACAGCGGGACACCTACAAGCGGGTTGAAGCTTCTTTGAAACGCGTGGAGAAGGGCGTGAAGATTATCGGCGAGCGCGAACGCCTCCTTGAAGAAGAAGTCAAACGCCTCAAAGAAGAACTCGAAGAGAAAGAATCTGGAAGAACTTCTAAGGGGGAGAAGACGAGAGGGAGGGAGGCGCGGAAAAAAGAGACCGGGAAGAAAGCGGCGAAAACTCCTTCCCCAAAGACGCGTGGGAAGACCGCGCGTAAGATGGTAAAACAGCAGGGGAAGACTCAGCGAACCCAGCAGTCAGAGAAGAAGAGCAAGAAAAAAGAGAGGGATACGAAGAAGAGCGGAAAGACCCGTGCGAGGAAGGGGAAGGTGACGAAGCGCTAAAACTCCTCCTAGAAGCATACGCATGATAGCATCGGCCGGAGAGATGCTGAAGAGCGAAGCGTTCGATAAGAGAGAAAAGAAAAGAGCTTGGAGGGAATTCAAATGTTTCTCTCCCCTCTACTCTTCTCTCTGTGAGAGACTCCTCCCAATACTCCCACCAACGATAAGACCTGCGCCAAGACCCATCAGGCCGAGATAGACGCTTTCAAGCATGCCAGCAATCTTTCGCTTCGCAGCATACCATTTCAATCCTCCTATGAGATCGGACCATGCCGCATCGTATGCTCCCACTGCTGCTCTTCTCACGAGTGCCGCGTCAGCCTCAGTGAAAAGCCCATCAGCCTCCGTTCTATGGATAAGAGCTTCGAGATTGTCAAGCGCCTCCTGATATCCCGTGTAGGAGATACCATCCCATGTGTGACGCCGTGCGAGATACGCGCTGAAATCATTTAGCGTCCGCCTGATCGCACCAACCTGTTCTTCGAGCGGGAGGCGTGCCGTCTTGTACAGTGCATCCTCTACCATGACCCATGCCGTGGCTTCCTCACGCCCAAAGCGCGCCTGCTCAAACCGTTCCGTCCAATAATCAGCCTTCACGCCCATCAGGCTCCAACCGCTAAAACCAAGCGCGACAGTCGTAATCCCCGCCGCGATGAGTCCGCGCGAATAGGCGCGTATGCGTGCTGGCCAGTGGATGCTCATTCATCCTCACCATTCTCCCTTATTTTTCAAAGGTGACCTATACGCCTACACCGTATCCCGAATATAAGGGGTATACTTCAAAAACGCATACCCTGAGGAAAACCAAGAGCTCTTATTTAAACTAATCATCCTGTTTTTGTTACCCTCTCGCAACTATTCCACGCGATACCGGAGGATGGCCGCGTAGCCTCCGAGCTGGTGGAGTTGTGCGCCCTCGCGTGTTTCACTGCTCGCCACGATCACCCGGCTCCCATACTGCTCGGCAATCTCTGCAAGCCGTTTCGCCTCGTCCTGGGGGACATGCTCGCTGAGGAGGAGCGTGTCAACCACGCCCTCCTGTAAGCGTTGTTCTACCTCGCGCTTCCCATACGCCGTCCGGCCGGGATCCTTCGCGAGCAGGCGGAAGAACTCGTTCAATGCTTTCTTCTCCTCCGCGATCGCTTCCGAGGCGAGCACGTCCTGCGCCTTATCCACGAGTTCTTGGAGGCCGAACTCGTCCGTATACGTGATATCCTTCACCGCGATGATCTTCTGCTTGACCTGATCCGTAATATGATTCCCCTCAACAAACTCGTACTTCGTATGCCCCGGCCCACCAATGATAATCCCCCGTAGGTCTTGGAGGATGGGCATGAATTGTTCCTTCATATACTCGGCCACTTTGCGATAGTGGTCCTTCGCTGCGCCCTCGCGGAGGCGTGCGAAGCGCTGGGCTGACTGTCCACCCGCCCTGAACTTGCCTGGCACCTCGCTATGCGTCTTCACGAGGGGGATGATCGTCTTCCCCTTCAGGAGGCCGATGACCGCGTCACGCCGGTCAATCACCACGAGGCCGTACATGGTCTTATCCTCAAGCATCTCCTCCAGGGGCTGGAGGACGAACTGCTTGTCACACCGATAAATCCGTGTCTTCAATGGGATGGGTGGTTCGATACTATACACTTCAACGTCACTCACACCCTCCTGCTCGGCAATATTCCCGCTAAACACTGCGAGGCCGTGCTCGGGCGTACGCTTGAAGAGTTTCAAATGCTGGATCATCCGTTCCAAAGCATCCTGCACGTTCTTCCGTGTCGTACTACTCTTAATATTACTCGCCGTCCCATACTCCTCCTGTAAGTGCTGGATGATCTTATTCAAGTCATACCCTGCGGGAATGTACACGCTTACGAGCTCGGTATGCCGCCGCCGCTTATCCCGCAGCTGATCCAAGAATGCCTGGAGCCTGATCCGATCCGCAGCTGAAAGACCACTCATATCATGAAAGCCCATGCGAGGGGGTTTTAAACCTTCTCCCCCCTTGTGTGGTGTATCCCCTTCCCTCTCAATCCTTTACACTCCTTTCTTTTCCTTTTCCTTTATTCTTAAGACGTGGAGGGAGAGATGGGAGAAGAAGGATTTCCCCCTCTTTTCTCCTCCTTTCCTTTCTCCGATAAAAGCCAGGTCTGGGACGAGTAACATGGGAAATGTTGAGAACGCTACGGGAGGAGCCTCTCACATGGAACCGTCTTGTAAGATGAATCATGAGAAGAAGTCGGCATAGGGGGGGAAGAATAAAAGATGAAGGATGGAAAATGATAGAAGCATAAGAAAAATCATCCTACTCCTCGCACAGCTGGAACATGCCCTCCCGCCACGCATACGCTCTCTTAAGCTTCTCGCGGAGATGCTCACTCGCACCCGTCACGGCAATGTATGAGGCTTTGCATGCGCCAAGCCGCTTCCCCTGCTCGAACTGCTCGCGCACAAGCAAGAACCCCAAGCCCTTCTCACGATGATCTGGATGCACATAGACGAACCCATAATCGAGAAGCTTCTCGTGGGGATCATATACGCGCCCACTCATCCCTACCGCTTGTCCCCCATCCCACGCAGTGGTGAAGAGGATCCAATCCCCGGGCGAAGCCTGTCTTACAAGCCGGTGAATACTCTCCCCCACGAGGAGGACAGGCTCATTCCGCAGAGCCGCTCTTCTTTCCTCCTCGCGCGCAGCGGCAAGCAAGCCCTCCAATCCCTCCGGGAGTTTGAAAGAATGGGGGAGTGTGACGCGTGTTGCAAACCGATAGCCCTCATGCACACGATAACATGTTTCTCCAGTCGTGCCTCGTGCTTCCAAGCCATACGCTTTAAAAGCCATACGTCTTGTCCTCCTCCCATGGGGCTGTGGTGTAGCCTGGGCGAGCATACCAGGTTTGGGACCTGGTGACCCCGGTTCAAATCCGGGCAGCCCCACACGCTTTCTTGTTTAGTATTCTGTTAGGATCAGGAGGTAACATATTCTTTTACTGCTTGGATAAGCGCATAGCGTTCTTCCCATTCCTTCTCAGTAGCGATGAGAAGTCCTTTGTTTTTGGCACGTTCAAGATCGCTCGGTTGACTGATAAAATAGACGCGAGCATGCCGCTCGGCAAGGTCGGGTAGTGATGTAAAGGGGCTGACCGTCGCTTCTATATTCGCCCGGCTGAAACTCTGAATCTCCCGTTGAGCGCTTTTATTGTATGCTCTTTTCTCACCGAAGGTGAACATCCCATCCCATCCAGTAAAGCTCTTACTCCCCGTCTTGTAGAACCATCCTCCCGCTGCGACAACAGTAAGAACACCCTGAGCGAGAGCGTAGCGTGCATCCTCCTTCCTCAGCCCCGCTTCTCGGAGGAGACGGTATCCTGCGCTGGTTACACTATATACTCCAAGAAGAACACTCTCCGCTACAGGGTTTTCCTCTGTATCAACGGGCACGACGAAACCACGATTCCGTGCGTCAACATACCGATCACTCCGCTGGAGGAAGCCAAATGATTCCGCGAGGAAGGGATGCTCTATTTCAGTCTCATTAAGCGAGGTATTCCGTAAATACTGGTGAGAGATAGGACGTGCCATCTCATTCATCCAGAGGAATCCAGCGTTCATTGCTTCTCCTAAGGGTGGGATAGGATCAAAGACGACGAATTCAAGCGGACGGGATTCTCCTCGTTGAGGATACTCTACTCGGATTGGTTTTCCTTCTTTTACGTCGAGGACCACGCCTTGAGAAAGTATCCTTAAGGGTTTTAGTATCACATCCTTAAACAGGGGGAGGCTTCCCTCTTCAAGCAAATGACGGAGCGTAAACGCAACCACGGGTTGGCCGATTCCATCAGGCCTCCGCTCCCCGTAGAGCCCTCCATGTGCGATTTCACTCGCCCAGCAGCGTGCCTTGTTTACCCATTCCTCATCCCAGTCGGAAGGAGCATACACGCCATGTGCGAGTCCTGCAACACTCGCATGAATCTCTCCCTTTCCCTTCTTATTCCAATGATATTTCGTATTCCCAAACTCAATGAGTTCTTCAAGTTTTTTCCCTGCAAACATCTTGTTTTTTTCTT
>WAPJ01000119.1 GCA_015520785.1 Candidatus Woesearchaeota archaeon | reverse complement strand
TGAACGCGCAGCTCATCATCCGCATGCAGGAACTCGTCAAGCACGTCTATGCGGATCGGAAGGTTGAAGAATACGTCGTCCGGGTGATTGACGCGACCCGTCATCCAAAGAAGTATCACCTGCGGAAGGGGAAGTATATTGAATGGGGTGCCAGCCCGCGTGGGAGCATCGCCCTCTACCAAGCGGCAAAAGCGGATGCATTCCTCCAGGGGAAATGGTACGTCACGCCGCAGAATGTCAAGAATGTGGCGCATAACGTCCTCCGCCATAGGATTCTCATCAACTATGAGGGCCAGGCGGATAATATTACGAGTGACATGGTGATTGACGAGATTCTTGAGAAGGTTCCCGTCCTCTGAAAGGAGAGACTTCGTTTTTCTCTCCCCCTTCCTCCTTCCACGTATTCTTTCCTCTTTCCACTCCTTTCTCCGCTCTTTCTTTCTCCTTTTCCTTCTCATCCGACCGATCTTTAACCCTCGCTGAAAAAGATGATGAGAGAGGAGAGGATGGGCGTAGTTGAAGCGTGAAGAGGATCCTTCCACTGATACGCTCCTCAAGGGGATGAAAGGTGATGCGTCCACCATCCAAGCGTTTTATAATCAATGCTTCCATCCCCTCCATCCATGCTCTTCACGGAGAAGTATCGGCCGCACAGGCTTGACGAGCTTCTCGACCAGGCCGAGGCGAAGAGGAAACTCCGCCAGTTCCTCAAAGCATTCCCAAAGCAGAAGGCAGCATTCCTGCACGGCCCGCCCGGCACGGGAAAGACGAGCGCCGCGCTCGCAATCGCCGAAGAGCACGGCTGGGAACTGATAGAATTGAATGCGAGCGACTTCCGCACGGCGAGCATGATCGAGGAACGCGTCCTCAAGGCAGTCCAGCAGCGCAGCCTCTTCTCCAAGGGGAAGCTCGTGCTGATTGACGAGCTTGAAGGATTAAGCGGCTGGTATGATAAGGGCGGCGTGAAAGCCCTCCTCAACGTGATTAAAATCACGCCCTACCCGGTCATCATGACCGCGCAGGACGCGGATGATAAGAAGCTGAAAGACCTCAAGCGCGCGAGCATGCGCATCCCCTTCCAGCGCATCCCCTACACGGACGTGTATGCTTTTCTCGAACACGTCTGCAGGGAGGAGCACATCCTCTACGAGGAGAATGCATTGAAAGACCTTGCCAGTCGGAGTAGTGGTGACCTCCGCGCGGCATTGATTGATCTGCAAACACTCGCCCCCCTCGGCGTGACAGTGGAAACCGTTAAACTCCTGGGTGAGCGGCAACGCTTGGAAAGCCTCGAGGCAGCAATCATCCGCATTCTTAAGGCGACAGATCCACGCCTCGTTGAAGGCGTGCTCGACCTCGTGGAGGGGAATGTGGATGATGCCATCCTCTGGCTTGACGAGAACATGCCCCGAGAATATACGAAAGCTGAGGATCGTGCTAGAGCGTACGCCATGCTCAGCCGGGCTGACGTGCTGCAGAGGAGGATTCGTCGGCGGCAATACTGGCGCTTCCTCGCATACGTTTACTATTTCATCACGATCGGCATTAGCATTGCCAAGGAGGAGAAGTATCCTGGCGCGCCACGCGTCGAACGCCCCCGGAGGCCATTACTCATCTGGATGAAGAAGCAGAAGCGCGAGAAGATCCTCACGGTTGCACGCATGCTTGCAGACGCGCTTCACATTTCTCTGAACGAATTCCTCCAGGAGGCACGCTTCTACTCTGCGATCATCCTCAAGCATTCACCAGACCTCCGCGCATGGCTGGAAGAACACGGCGTTGATAGGGAAGCAATCCTCGCCTTTACCACGACAGCAGCCGCATAACACGCCTCTCAGCCTTCCACGCAGATCCCCCTATTCTCGCGGAGCGTGACGTTTAAAACTCGTGACGTGTCCTCCCATCGCGTGAGGGGGTTGGAGAGTGGTCAAATCCGGCGGACTCAAGACTGCTGGTGTGTGGGATATCCGCTCCCTCAGTGGGTTCGTGGGTTCGAATCCCACCCCCCTCACATCCCCTTTCTCTCTGCTTTTCTGCTTATCTCTCTTCTCCTCATCCCCCATGCATCATCCTTCCCTTCTCGTATCCCTTCTTTTTCTTCTTTGAAGCGTCTTCTCCGAATGATAGAAGGATGAACAATAAGAGAATGAAGCTGAATACTGGTTGAGGAAGCAGAAACAGAAGAAAGAAGAATAATTTACTCCCTAGTGGAGACGAATCATTTTAAATGCTGGCTGGGTTGAGCCTTCCCCATGCCCTTCCCATTCCTCCTCGGCAAACGCGCCAAGCAGAAGAAGGAAGAAGCCACTCCCAGCCAGGACCTCTTCCAGCAGGGCATCCTCCATGACACGAGCGCAAGCACACCCCCCGAAACAC
>WAPJ01000118.1 GCA_015520785.1 Candidatus Woesearchaeota archaeon | reverse complement strand
CGCTGATAGCGTCGCGCCACAGCCCCAGCCATTCGCGACGAGCATATAAAGCCTTTCCACAACCCGCCAGGAACACCTTCCCCATCCCGAAGGGGAAACATTTAAAAGAAGACGCGGATGGGTGGTGGCATATCCTGGTGAGCAGTCATGGTCTTCAACTGGTTGCAACGCGTCTTCCGACAGGTCTTCTCAAAGCGGAAGGATATCAAGCTCGGCTTGTACGGTCCGCCCAACGCGGGTAAAACCACGCTGGCAAATCGGATTAGCATGGACTGGATTGGCGAGGAGGTTGGCACAGTGAGCAGCCTCCCGCACGAGACGCGTGAAATCCAGACGAAAGAGATTACCATCAAGAAAGGCCGGAAAGAGCTGAGCTTCAACCTCGTGGACACGCCCGGCATCGCCACCAAGATAGACTATGAGGACTTCATCAAAGCCGGCCTCCCGGAAAAAGAAGCGAAGAAGCGTGCGCGCGAAGCCACGAAGGGCGTGATTGACGCGATCAAATGGCTTGACGACATGGACGCTGTCATCGTCGTGATAGACGCGACGAAAGACCCGCTCAACCAGGTGAACATCACGATCATCGGCAACCTCCAGGCACGCAACATCCCAGTCATCATCGCGGCTAACAAGATCGACTTGAAACGAGCGAATATTAAGCGTGTCAAGGACGCCTTCCCAGCCTACGAGGTCATCGGCATTAGCGCAAAGGAAGGCACGGGCATGGACGAACTCTACGAGGCCCTCTTCAAACTCCTCAAGTGAATGGTGATCGGCCAATGCTCACCCTCCAGTTCATCCCCGCGGCAGAATACGACCAGCTCAGCCAGCAGACACGCATCCAACGCATCCTCGACGATGTGAGACAGGAGAAGATCGTTATTATTGATCGTGCCCTCACCCCGCAAGAACGGATAGAACTCATCCGCCTCGCCCTCGAAGAGTATGACCTGGAAGGCCAGCGGGGGATTGAAATAGAAGTCTGGGACCAGCAGCTCGGCGAGAAAAACCTCCTCCGGAGTCTGAGGGAGAAACTCGCAAAGCTCATCCTCCCCGAGATCAGGATCGGCTTCACCATCATCGGCCCAGCCACGCTCATCAAGGAAATCAAGAAGGATCCGGAAAAAGTAGAACTCATCACGGGGAGCATGCAGAAAAAACCCCGCAAGCGGAAGAAACGCGCATAAACCACCCGTACTCCTCACAATCCCCCCTTCATTTCTCCCTCCACATTTATCCCTCTCTTCTCCATTTTCATTCCCCTTCTATTCTCCACTCCTCCCCCATTTTTCCCTCACCCCCTACGCTCACCAGTCAAAAAACACCCCTCACTCCCATTCTCCTCCTTCACCTTCATCTCACCCCTCCGCTCCACCATCTCAATCCTCCCCCGTATCACTCCTTCATCATACACTCCTTTCCCTCACCTCCAGTCTGCCCAGCCATCACCACACCTCCTCACGAAAAGCATAACTCCTATAAACCCGAGCAGGCTTATGCCCTGGCATGCCACACCAGTGCGTCCGCTGCGGAACCATTTATGATGATACTGACGAGGCTATCCTCAAGGGCTGTAGCTGCGGGAGCAAGCTCTTCTTCTATATTCGCAAGGAACGACTGGAGGAAGCGCGTGAACGCCAAGTCACGCTCACGCGGAAGGAGCGTGAGCAGATGGAACAGGACATCCTCCAATTGCTGGGTGATGAGGCAGCCAGGGATGAGCCGGTCATCCTCGACTTTGAAAGCGTGCTCGTCCTCAAGCCAGGCCAGTATGAGCTCGACCTCGTCAAGCTCTTCAAGCATGAGCCGATCGTCTTCAAACTGGGCGAGGGGAAGTATTATATTGACGTGAAGGAAAGCCTCTCCATGCGAGGGAAGAAGCATGCCTAGCACGCGTGCAGCAATAAGCATGACCACACAACTCGTCCTCCTCATCATCGTCATCAGCATTGTCACCATCCTTGCAACACGCGCGGCCGGCTCCGCTAAGAATGCATTGGATGATGCCGGCTCATTCCTCCCAGACGTGCCAACACCCGTCTCGAATAGTCCGAGCGGCAACCTCCTCACCATGCAGGGGAACACGCCGGTCTTCCATGCGGAACGCCTCCCACCCGGCACGTGGCATGTCCGGCTTACCATGCAAACCCCCGCGCGAACAGTGCTCATCCTCAACGAGGAAATCCATGATGAGACGCTTGAAGCACGACGCCTCCCACAGGCAAAGCCGGAGGGATACCTGACGACGTATACGATCACTGTGAAACGCGTGAATGGCGGCTCACCCGTCACGCATACGGAAGAATACGCATACGTTAACCCGTCCCTCCTTGTGCGGGAGGGCATGCCCCTCAGCCAGTTCCACGCGCGCATCAGCCGCCTCCCCACACGGCTTATTCCACGCGTCCTCTCCTCCTGCACGCTTGATACTAAACCCTTACGCATGATGACGCGTGGAACACGCGTCCAGCAGACTTTTTGCGGTCTTCCCGGCGGGTCTGATGGGAGCAGTGCGTCCGAGTGTGTACATGCGACGTCTCCTGACGAATGCGAAGCATGTCTCGGAGGAATTGTAAAGAGGAGTGATGCATACTTCCTCGCACTCCTCAGCACCCTCCTCCCCGAGCATGTTGATACTCTTCCTGAAGGGCATCCACTAAAGGAATGCTTTTCCGAGCAAGAGTGGGGAATACTCACTGACGTCATCAGTCAGCCTGTTAAGGAGGATCCATCCTTTGATCCGACGAGATGCGTACGGAACAATCCACGATTGACGGATTATCTTGCCGCGTTCAAATGTGCCGCGGTTGACAAGGAAGGCTGGCAGAACACGCTGCGAAGCGTGTATGCCGACGCTACGCTTGGAAGCATCTTCGCGTGTGATAATCCGAAGGGGCGTGACGAGCCAAGCCTGACAAGCCCCGTCTGGGAGCCGCGCATCCTCACGCTTCCCATCACGTGTCAGGGCGAGCCCTTCTTCACGAAACTCTCCTCGTGAGAGGTGTATCCCTCCTCTTCTTCTGCCTTCTCTTCTCCTTCATCTTTCGTTTCCCCCTTTTTTCTTTATCTCCATCTCTCTTGGGAAAAGAGGATGGAGCAGGAGGCGAAGACGATAAGAACCACACGTAATAGGACAAGGACGTAATCATATGAAAAAGAAGGAGATGGGACGAATGTGTTGAGAGGGGAGCCATTACTCCTTCTGAACAGCCTCATCCTTTCCTGCTTCTTCTTTCTCCCCTTCTACCTTCTCTTCCCTCTTATCATTCTCTTTCTCCTCCTTGCCGGTCTCTTTCTTCTCGCTCACGACTTCAACCGTATACTCGGGATGATACTTTTCAACAACTTCCTTGATCGTCCGGTGGAATGCTTCGGGGAGGCTCGTCTTAATCCTGATCGTCTTCCCATCCACGCTCACCTGATATGCATCATCCGGCACGCGGATGAGCAGGCGGATGAGCGCTGGCACCGTCTCCACTGGATCAGTCACGTCACGGAGAATCCGCACATGGTATTCCACGGTCTTCCCGGCGAGGGGATGGTTAAAGTCAACCGTGATCCTCCCACCACTGATACTCACAACTCTGCCGCGGAGGCCGTCAGCATCAATCTCCAGGCCAACGTACGGCTTCAAGCCGGCACGCTGGAATTCGCTCCGCGGGATGAGCTGGATGAGCCGCGGATCCTTCCTCCCAAACGCCTCTTCAGGCTGGAGCGTAATCTGATACTCGCCAGGCTCCTTATCTTTGAGAAACCTCGCGAGGCCGGGAACGAGAATCCCCTCCTCCACGGGGAGGATAACCGGCTGCGCATCAGCATGAACGTTCGGATCAGTCGTGTCAAACACGCGACCATCCACGCGACCCGTATAGGCAATCTCAACAAACCTGACCATCCTACTTCACCATACGCTGTTTCATTCAGAGTAGCAGAGCATGGGTGGGCGTGACGATAGCTTTTAAAATATCGTGTGCTGCGCCGTGCCTATAGCCCCGTAGTGTAGCGGCCTATCATACCGGACTCTGGATCCGGTGACCCCGGTTCGAATCCGGGCGGGGCTACACCCCTCCTCCTTTCCATCTTCTCCCTCCCCTCTCCTCACCAGCCCCTCCAGCCTTTCATCCCACTCACTTTCCCCT
>WAPJ01000117.1 GCA_015520785.1 Candidatus Woesearchaeota archaeon | reverse complement strand
TCTCAGCACGGGTATGAAGCTGAGCTTTGGGAAGCCGATCGGCCTCGCCTCCCAAGTCTGGAAGGGCAAGGAGGTCATGTATATTGAGACCACGCCCGACCGCGTCCCGCTCGCACGCACCGCCTTAAAGCGTGCCACGCACAAGCTTCCCGGCACGTATAGTATTATTGAGACGCGCCAGGAGTAAGGATACGCATCCTCTTTTTTTCTTCCCGCTGGGTTTATCCCACAATCTTCTTCCCTTCCTGTATCACTCTCTCCTCCCTCTGAAAATCCATTCCTTCTAAAACGGGTTTTTCTTCCTGCTGCGTTTCCCCGCTATCCTCCATAAAGGTGAATAAAAGGAAGATGAGAAGAATAAGAAGAAGGAGAAGACTAATAGGGAGAGTGACAAGTCATCCTAATCGTATGCCACGCGTGGGTCGAGATGCTGGATGCGCATCCGTTTCTCACGTTTTAATCCTGCAATAGCCGCCTGGAGTTCATGCAGTCTTTGAGGATAGAATACTTCATGTACAGGGTGAAGAGGCAGACCATAAAAAGTATACGTACTCCACGGCTCTACTTTAGACGTATTATAAGGGAAGAAAACCCGAAGGGTGAAATGGTATTCTTCAACGGTGAACTCGGTGAGGATGCCAGTACTCGTCTGCCTCGTGGCTTCATTCCCTACAGGATCACTCTCATACCACACACCATCGATGTGAAGGCGCGCATCCTTTCCACCAAGCGTGAATTCTAACTGAGTAAAGAGAATTTGAGGTGTATGCCGATCAATACCCGCCTTGATAGTCACGTCTGCAAAAGAGAGTTCAGCCTTATAGATAGTATGAATACGCTTCTCAAGACTCATAGGATATCAGCTCCACGCTCATTCTTCAGTCTTTCCGAATGGTCACGCGGACATGCCAGTCGCGAATATCCTCTTCGAGAAGCGGCGTTTCAACAGTCCCACTCGTGACGCGTGTTGCCGTCCGCTCCGCGATCCAATCCGCCCACTCGGTGAGGAAGTCTTCAGGAACACCCTGAATGATCGCTTCTGCGGGCTCGCCCTTCGTGAGGCCGGTCTTCTTCCGTGCTTCTTGGACGAGGCGGGCGAGGCTTCGCGCACGACCCTCCCTCTCAAGTTCGGGCGTGAGCTGGGTGGTGAGGAGGATGATCCCGCCTGGAATGCTCGCCGCTTGCCAATCCTCGGGGGGTGTGAGCGTGACACGGACCATCTCCCGTGTCAGCTCATAGTCATTCTTTTCTACGCGACCCGTGAGGAGGAGTTCTTCCGCTTCGCTGAGCGTGAGCTGTGGGATGAGCTGGAAGACGTCCCGACTCTTCTCCCTGAAGGCTTTGCCGATCACACCCTTCTCGGCCTCAAGCCTGAGGCTTCCCGCTGGGAGATGATCAATCAGCGTGATGTGCTTCACGTTAACCGCTTCCTGGAGGAGGGGGATGAGGGGTGTGAAGGCTTCACGCTCCTCGGCGGGGAGGAGGATGCGTGCCTCTGCCAGAGGCTGGCGGAGGCTGATGCCAGCGGCTTCGCGGAGCTTGATGATACTCTCGCGGAGCGTGAAGAAGCGTTCCAAGAGGCTTTCAAGATGTGGTTTGATGAATTCTCCAATCGGCTTGGGCCAGGATTCGTGATGCACACTCTCCTCTCGTCCTTCAAGCAGTGTTTTATGCTGCTGATAGGCGTGTTCCATGAGGTGGGGTGTGAGGGGTGCGAGCATGCGCGTGAGCCTCCGTAATGCGTGCTGGAGGATGGCATACACGGCTGGATCCTGCTCGGCGAGGCGTTCACGATTCGTCTGCACGTACGCCTTGCTGAGGAGCATCCAGAGTGCTTCAAGCTCGTGCGGGATGCGGTCAAGCTGATAGTCGTCAAACAAGCGTGTCACTGCTTGGAGTGTGCTCTCAATCCTGCTGAGCATGGCCTCGTCCAAGAGCGTGAGCTTGTCCTTCACGTCTTCAAGCTGGACGGGTGGATGCTGGGCTGCGAGCGTGTAAAGGTTGAAAAGCACCATGAGGTTCTTCTCCTTAACGCGGACGTCATCATGATTATAATTCAAGTCCTCGCCAGGACTCGTTCCACCGATAAAGTAGAAGCGGACAACGTCAGCACCATGCTTCTCCACGACCTCATCAGGACTAATAATATTCCCGAGGCTCTTGCTCATCTTCCGGCCGAGCGCGTCATTCACAAAACCCGTCATGTAGACTGCCTTGAAGGCTGCCTTGCGGAAGGCGAGGATGCTCAACTGCATGAGCAGGTTGAACCACCCGCGGATCTGATCCTTCCCCTCCGTGATGAAATCAGCGGGATAGTAACGGTCGAATAAG
>WAPJ01000116.1 GCA_015520785.1 Candidatus Woesearchaeota archaeon | reverse complement strand
GATCTCCTCCTGCTGCTTGTCATGCTCGCGGAGGCGTTTAACAACACCTAGGATGGGTTCTCCCGTCGCGTGAAACCCCTGGGGGAAGAGAACATTCTTCCCTTGTAAGCGCTCGTAGCGTGCATGCACGTCCGCGCGCATACTACTATACGCGTGACCGATATGCGGCGTGCCATTCACATACGGAATGGGGAAGGTGAGAAAATACTTCTCCCGATCGTCAGGCGTGCTTTCAAACGCATGCTGCTCCTGCCATCGGCGTATCCATTTGCGTGCAATCCGCGTGTAGGCTTCACGCTGCTCCGCATCCATACGCTCAGAGCACACCTTGTTTTTTAAAAGGTTTAAGGGTGAATCCCTTTTTTAAGAAGTAGTTCTCCAACCTATCCCTCCTTCTCATCCATTTTCAGCATGCATCCCCTCTTCTTCAAACGCTCAGAGAGAGAGTATCAGCACCACTCATTCACAACTCCTTCTCCAATACGAGGAGGGAGACGTAAGACGGGAAAGATATGAGAGGAAGGGGTATGGGAAGAAAGGAAAAAGGTGGAGGAGAGAGAAAGCGTGGAGGAAAGGAAGAAAGGGTGAGCCTACCGTCTAGAAGAAGAGGTCTTCATCATCAAGATCCTCATCGGAAGGCTCCTCATCGTCAAGATCATGCGCTTCACTCTCATCCTCAAAGAGGATGCTCGTATACGGGATCCCGCTAATCCGGATGATATCCTCCTCGTCAATCAATCCCTTCTGCTGGAAGAAGCCGACCGCGTGCTTACCGGCGATGATGAGCATGTCAATATCCTCCTCGTTCAGTAATGCTTCAAGCTCGTCAGGCGTGATCACCCGTCCCTGGAAGAAGGGTGCAGTGAAGTCGAGTACTGCCTGGTCTTCCTCCCAGCGCGTATCCTTAAGCGTCTCGTCAATCACCGCGTAGAAGAGCCTGTCAGGCGTTTCATGCCGTGCGAGGATGAAATTCACGTCCGCCATGAGGAGTGTGAAGCAGAGCATGGTTTTAAAAGCTTGAGGCGGCTTCTGCCAGGTCATGCCAGTGGAGAAGCTCCCATCGTATGATGAACTGCTTGAACGCGCGTATACACTCCTGCCGGAACGCGTCCGCGTGAAGGAACGGTTTGAAATCCCTCCCGTGCGGGGGCATTTCCAGGGGAATCGGACGATCATCACCAATTTTGGGGATATCGCGCAAACCCTCCGCCGCGATCCGGAGCATATGGTCCGCTACTTGACCAAAGCACTCGCAGCGCCCATGGAAGTCCAGGGGAACCTGCTCATCATCGGGCGGAAGATTAAAGCCCAGCTGATTAATCAAAAGATTGACCAGTACGCGAAGCTCTTCGTCATCTGCCCTGAATGCGGGAAGCCTGACACCGTGCTGGTAAAGGAGGACCGGATCGTCTTCCTCCGCTGCCAGGCGTGCGGCGCGAAGCATCCCGTGCCTGAACGCGTCTAAGAAACGCGGCAGCCGCTTTCACCCCTGTCTTCTCACTTTATGCTTCCTGCACACGCACTCCTATATCTACACTATCCTTAATCTCATCCTCTAGTCCTGTCATCTCCTCCTCTCACCCTCACGAACATACACCTCCCAATCGGAAAGGTATGAAAGGAAAAGAAGAAGGAAAAACGAGGAGAAAAGAAAAAAGAATAAAAGATAAGGGAGACGGAGAGAGGGGGAAAGATAAAAGAAGTCAAGGAATATTTTATCCTGCCACGCAGCAGATGAAGCCTGGGCGTTGCTCGTTACACGCCGCGTTCGGATCAACAGGCTTTGACTGTTCGTCAAGCTTCACTGCGGGACCATCATACTGGTGGAAGGGAGCGGTACACGCGCTTGGCGCCTTGCAGATCCCGCCAAGGCTCGCGCAGGCGGGTGGGACTTGGGCTTTGAAGATCGTCTTCGCACTCCCACCGATCATCCCCGTGAAGATGAGGATGAGTACCACAAGCACGACAACGACGAGAATCGCGATGATAATCGTGTTGAGCGCGAGGCCTTGCGCACGCTTTATGGATACCATGCTCTCAATAAGAAGAAGGGAGGATTAAAAAGTTTCTCTTAGGAAGAAGCTTAGGGTTGTATCCGCGGATCTGTCGGGCGAGGAGTTACATCAGACGATCCTGGAGGTGTGAATGGATAGCAGCAGCCGACCGAGCAACCCTGCCCTGTGACGAACTGGTAGCCCGCATTGGTAGGGCAGGCTTCTTTGAAGGGGACACAGTAACCTCCAAGATCCGTCTGACAAGCCGTGCCACTAGGATTCTTCGCCTTGAGAACCTTTGTTGTTTGTCCGATACTCCCCGTGAAGATGAGGATGATTACTACAAGCACGACCACGACGAGAATCGCGATGATGATCGTATTTAACGGGAGCCCCTGAGCCTGCCTGCGCATACGATCTCTTATAGCAGAGTTTTTTTAAAATGTTATGGGGAGAACACGGAAATGTTCTATCCTAAGAGAGGATATGTTCAACGCAAGAGAGAAAAAAGACGAAGGTGAGAAGAAAAACTACTTGCTCTTCTGCGTTCCACCCGTGTAACAACAGACTTTCCCACTTCCACAATCAGTACTGCTACTATCATAGG
>WAPJ01000115.1 GCA_015520785.1 Candidatus Woesearchaeota archaeon | reverse complement strand
GAAAAGAGGAGTATCCTCTTTGTGAAGGAGGTGTGAACGTGGAAGAAGGGTGCCCTATCGTCTGAGGGGGTTTTTCATTCTTCACGCGGGAGGAGGCGGAGGATGCGTGGGTTTACGCTCCCCTGCACGTGGAGGGGGATCCATTCTTCTCGTTCTCTCACGACTGGTTTAGGCTGGAGGGGGAGGAGGTGCATGATCCTCTGAATTTCCTCACGGATAATGCTCGGATCATCATTAGCATGGATGGGATGGGTGAAGTATACTCTCCCATACGGAGTATCATGCGCGATATCAAGGAGGACTTCTAAACGCTCATACTGGAAGCGTGTGCGGATCACACGTCTCACGCGCACGGTCTTCTCACTGATGATCGTAAGGATCCCTTCTGTTTGTGCGCGTGCTGCTGTGAGGATGACGCGTCCCGCTTCGCGAACTTCTATGCGCGTATTCGTAATGCTCACTTCAAACCGTTTCCCTTGGAGGATGAGGAGGTTTTCACTCGCTTCGACGCGTGCAATGCGTTCTAAGCGCTGGATGAGTTCAAGCCGGTCTTCAGGCGTCACGTACGCATTCATGCTGAGAACACGCATATTGTCCCATCCGGAGCGTTCTTTTTTAAGCTCTTTCCTTTCTCCTAGAGGAGGGGAATTAGCTTTTCTCCTTCTGAGAGGGGGGTTCTTCATCTTCCCTCTGAGATGAAGACTGAGAGGGCGAGTCCACTCCTTCCCCTCCGTTCTCCTCATCACACCACTCTTCTCTTCTCGTGCTCTTCCTCTTGCAGACGATTCATCCGATACTACTCCTTTTCCCTTCCTTCATTTTTTTCTTCAGGAGGAGTGGCTTGAGAGGACAATCCCCTGGGGAGGAGATGCGGAAAGATAACGGAGAAGGGGGAAGGATTATAAGCTGAACAAGCCTTTTCCATGCGTATGGAACGCCTCCTCATCCGTGTCGACCTGAACATCACGCCGGAGCATGCTCGCTCTCATGCGCGTTTCCATGAGACGGTGGATGCGGTTCGGAAGGGTCTCCGCGAGGCACGGCAGATTATCCTGCTCAGCCATTACGGCCGGCCCGGCGGGAAGAGGATGAAAGCATACTCGCTCAAGCCCTTCCAGAGCCTCCTCGCTCACGCACTCCGCATGCCCGTCGGCTTCCTCACGGATCCATTCAAGCCCAGCCTAAAGCAGCAGATGCGTGAACGGGTCATCCTCGTGGAGAATCTTCGCTTCTGGCCTGGCGAGGAAGAGAACCAGGAGGGTTTTGCCGAAGCACTCGCAGAGCTTGGCGAAGCCTATGTGCTTGACGCGTTTAGCATCCTCCATCGCGCGCATGCGAGTATTGTCACCCTCCCACGCCTCCTGCCGAGCAGGCTTGGCTGGCATGCCGAGCGCGAAGTCAGAGCGATCAGCCGCGTCTTCCATCCGCGCAAGCCATTCATCACCCTCCTCGGCGGTGCGAAGCTCAGCACAAAACTCCCCGTCATCCAGAAGCTCCTAGAAGAGGATGCTACTATCCTCCTCGGGGGTGCAATGTTCTTCACCTTCCACGCGGCAATAGGCAGGCGTGTCGGCACTAACCCTGTCGAATCCTCGTTCATCCCCGTGGCGAAACGCCTCCTCAGAGCGTATGGTGATCGACTCCTCCTCCCCACGGATGGTGTTACCCGGGATGGGCGTATCATCAGTCTCGACGAGGATTATACCGAGCCAGTCTGGGATATTGGGCCTGCAACGCGTACTGCCTGGAAGGCATACGTGCGTGGAGCGCGCATGATCATCTGGAATGGTCCTCTCGGCCGGGTGGAGAGTAGCCTGCATCGTGAGGGTACGCGCGAGCTTGCCCGTGCATTCCCATCCAAATGGCGTGCCTACACGCTCGTGGGTGGTGGTGACACGCTTGAAGCCCTCCGCCTCGTCAATATTCCTCCTCGACGCTTCTCGCATGCCACACCGGCTGGCGGGGCATTCCTCCACTATCTCGCCCAGCATACGCTCCCAGGCTTGGAAGCCCTCGGCTGGAAGACGTGAAGCGTATTCCCTCTTCTTTCTCGTCCCATCTTGCTTCTTCTCATCATGATACTTCCTTCTTTCTCCTTTTCTTTTTCTTCGCCTCTCATCCGATTATTTCTTCTAATTATTCTTCTATCCCCTCTTTTTCCATCTTCTTCTCTACTTTCCTCTATGAGGGGGTGGTGGGCTGGTTGAGAAATGAATGAGAGGGATGAATGCGAAGAGGTTGATGAGAAGAAGGGAAGATACGGAAAAAGGAATGGGGCTTTGAATTGGGTGTGGAAGAATGCTTTTACTCGTTGCACGCTCTGAGCTGGACGCGCTTCGCGTGCCTCCGAAGAGTGGTTGGTTTCCGGATGCTCTCTGCCGCGCCCATTTCTTGGATGCTGAGCGTTGCATGAGCGACTGCTTCACGCACGGCTTCTGGTAATGGTCTTCCCTGGAGGAGGCGTGTGGCGAGCGTCCCGCCGAGAATATCCCCCGCACCAGTCGTATCCACAATCCTCCGCGGGGTGAAGGGTGTGAACCACCAGCAGCCGAGCAGGCTCCACGCAATACCCTGCTTGGGCCCATTCGTGATAACCACACTGCTCGCCCTCCTCCCGAGTACTTCTGCGGCTTGTCGCATGTCATGCATTCCCGTGAGGAGGAATGCTTCCTCCCGGTTGAGGATGAGCACGTCAACATGCGTGAGGAGTCTCATGATCTCATCCTGATGATGCTGGATGAGATAATAACTCGGATTAAAGAAGACCTCTATGCCTTGCTTCTTCGCCTCGCGCATATGCTCCGCGTAGGCGGTGAGCGCGCGTGGATGCGGACTCGTATAATAGTATGCGCGTGCCTTGGGAGGATCCTTGACGAGGGGGTTCATGCCAACACCCTTATGCGTGATGATCACCCGGTCATGCCTCGCGGGGAGGATGATGCTGAAAGCACTCTCACCCTCAACGCGCGCACCCGTATGCGTTAGTCTCTTCTCTCTCATCATGCTTCTTACGCGCTTGCCAATCCAGTCCGTGCCGAGCGTTGCATGCACGCCACTCTTCAAGCCGTACGCCTTGGCGACGAGCGCTGTCGTGACAGCACCACCCCCCAGTGTTATCCGCACGTCCTCAGTTTCGAGCTTTGCGCCGAGCGGCAAGAGGAGCATGCCCTGCTGCACGTGCGTTTCGCGAAGCGTGAAGCGCATGTCCAATACCGCAGTGCCGATACTCACGAGATCATACGCGCGTGGCATAACGCGGCTTCTAAATGGGGGAAGGCCTTTTAAGCCTACGCCTTCCCGAGGCTCCTGCATGTGTGGCTTGATCGCGGGCGTCCAGCTTGGCCAAGCCTTCCTCAGGCTTGTCCGACTGCGCGGAGTGGAAGGTATTCGAGAGGCACGCTGCGGCAGCATCCGCTTCGCGCACAGCCTCCTCCCACTGCAGGGTCATGCACCCCAGCCCTTCACTGGCAAGGGGTGTGGTATGCTCGTGGGGGAAGTGTATAATTGGAAGCAGCTTGGCGAGGAGTACCAGGTGAGAGGGGGGAATGATGCTGAAATAGTCTTCAAGATTCTCGACGGGCAATCATGGGAACGCCTCGCGGATCCCGCCTGGCTGGGGAGTTTCCTCTCACGACTGGAGGGACAGCAGGTGATCGTCTACGCGCGAGAGGAGAAGCTGCTTGCTGTGCGAAGCTGGCCTGGCACGATCATGCTCGCCTACCATCCAAGCCTTGGCATGCTTGGCACACTCCTCCCAAGCGGCTGGCGGGAATTGCATCCACGACACGTCCTGTACGGTCAGATCCAGGAGGGGAGGCTTCGCTTCCGAGAGGAATACGTGCCATGGGCATTCCCCTTCCCAAGAGCCTCGTATGAGGAGACATTGAGGAGGGCGGTTGAGCGCATGTTCGCGCATACACCGCATGCCGCGATAGCCGTGGGTGGCATGGACAGCCTGCTCATTGCAAGGCTTGCACGCGAAGCGGACTATACGCCACTCCTCATTCATACGAGCCTTCAGGGGCGTGCGGATCCTGACGAGCCCTATCAGGAGGAACTCGCCCAGAGGCTCGGCCTCCGGCTCGTGCATGCGCGCATCCCCGAGGAGGAAGTGGTGCGCGCGGCACGCATCCTCACACGCCTCGTAGAACCGCACACGATCAAGGTGAGTAGTGCGCTCCCCCTCTTCTTTGCCGCGCGTGAAGCGCGGAAGCATGGCTTTCACGTCCTCTACACGGGGAGTGGTGCTGACGAGCTGCTCGCAGCGTATGCGCGGAGTCGTCGTGTGCCTGACCGCGCCTGGCTGGATGAGAGTCTCGCACTCCTCCTCACC
>WAPJ01000114.1 GCA_015520785.1 Candidatus Woesearchaeota archaeon | reverse complement strand
GCCTGGCCGAGCCGGCGGCGGAGGACGAGGAGCGTAGCTTCATGCACGCCCTGCACGCGACCTTCAAGCACCGCGGTAAGCCAGTCCCGCCCATGCTGCCGCCATGCTTGATGGAGGGCTTCAAGCTGCGCGTCACTCCACTCATACACTCCGAAGAGGTGTTCAGGCTCCACGTCCCTGAGCGCGAAGCGTAAACGTAAACCCCCCGGGGGTGGGCTTGGCGAGTAGTACGTGACAGGCCCGATATCCTTGAGGCCTGGCATGCTCCGCCCATAATATTCGTCATGCGCGTCGAAGACGATAATACTTGCCTCGTCCTGCTCGAGGAGATTGCTGAGGAGGCTTTTGAGGAGGTTACTCTTCCCCTTCCCCGTCTGCGCGGCGACGAGAACATGATGGGATAAGACTTCCCGGAGGGGGAGTCGGATGGGAATGTTCAGCACGCGACTGCCTGAGCGGAGGAAGCCCGGCTGGAATGCGCCCTCCTCCTGTTGGAGCCAGGCGAAGTCTGCCTCGGTCACGCGGCGGACCTGGCTGAGGGCGAGGGGGATGCGGCGGACCATGCTTGCCATGCCCTTGCGAATAGTGAGGAGAGGAGTAAGGTAGGCTAAGGCGTAGCTGCGGACGGCCTCGTCAAACACGGGCAAGTGTTTTCCCTCCTCAAGGCTGATGCCTGCGATGAGCTCACGGTTCGCCTGACTAATCTGGCTGGCAAGGCTGAAGTCCACCACCTGGAGGAGGAATGTCTCATCCTGCTCGTCCACGGCGAGGAGTTCACCAAGCTCGACACGTGCGGCGCGCTTCTCACGCATTGCCAGCCGCGCATAGGAGCCATCCGTAAGCTGCCCGACAATCTCCATGACGCATGAGGTAGAGAGAGGGGTGTTTTTTAGGATTGTTCATCACCCTCATTTCAGGAGACTAGGGGAGAGGCCTGGGAATGGAAAGGGATAGAGAGAGGAGAAGTGAGGGATATGAATGAGGGAGAGGGGGAGTAGAGTAAAACGCTCAACATTCTCCCGTGACGCTCTGCGCCACTATGATGAAGAAGAAAAAAGAAGTGGAGGGGGAAGCGTGCCCGGGAGGGATGTGGAGCGCGTATTTCCTTACACTGAGAGGAGAGTACCTTGGCGCGTTGATTCTTCCTTTACTCCTCCTGGGGGCGGGCGGGGACGGCATTCCGGCTGATGATCATGACGTCACCCACGCTCTTGACGAGCTTGTGGGGGATGATGACGCCCTTCACGCTGCCGAGGACGCGTTGAATATAACTCCCGCGCGTGGCCTTGACCATCCATGATTGGATGCGGCCGGGCGTGATGAGGACTTCTTCGACACGGCCGAAATAGTCTCCCTCCTCGGTATAGACGGGCATGTCATACACGTCGCTCAAGTATTTCATCCGGAGCATGCAGCATCACCAAGCAAACACCAGGCCGAGCGTTCTTTTAAGCCTTTCCCTCTTGGGTTGTGATTTTTCCTACTCGTCGGATATAGCTGACGAGTGTGAGGAATGCTTCGCGTGCTGGGAGGTCGAGATGCATCCAGCTATGGCCTTCCGCCTCGTGATGGAGGATGCGGAGCATGCGTAAGGCAGTATCATCCTCGGGGGGGAGGGGGATGCGGAAGCCCTGCTGGAAGGAAGCATCCATGCTCTCCCGCCACGCGTCCCAGGCGATATCACTCTGCACGTGAATCGTCTGCATGCGCGTAATCCTCCTGAAGGGGAGGCTGCCGAGCGTGATCGTCTGCCGGGGCTTATACTTCCTGCCGAGGATGAACGCGTCAGCGAGGAGGATGAGATGCTGTTCTCCCGGCTGGATGGTATGCTTGGCTAAGCTGGGAAGCGTGAGGTGAACCGTGCTGGGAGGAGGATAGATAAGAGGGATGAGGATGGCGAGATGATAGTCCTGCTCATGCTGGAAGCGCTGCGCGAGGAGGGTGAGGAGGGCGACATGCCGTAATCCTTCAGGATGCGGGAGGGGACTCGTGCTGAGGAGGAGTGTCTTGCCCGGCTGGGGGTTGTGTTCAAGCAGGAGGTAGGAGGGCTCGTGCTGGCTGAAGGCAGCATACTGTTTAAGCACGAGGCGAGATGCTTTCACATCCTTCAAGCGGAGGGTCTTCACACGGATGCGTTTTGCAAGCAGCCTGCCAAGCTCGTGCACGGGCTGGGTGAGGAGGTCTTCCTCGAGCTGGGGGAGTGTGTGGAGGAGACGATAGTCTTCTCCGAGCGGGAGAATGGTTTGCCGGAGGCGTTCACGCGTCTGATCATCACGAATAATAAGGAGGACTTCGCGCGTGGCGGGTGGCGTGTGATGGAGGATGAGCCGGACGGCATCATCCGTCTCGCCCAGGCAGCTGATGAAATCCTCATAGAGGACGAGCCGCGCGTTGGGTGGGAGGCTGAGCCGTGTGAAGGGTGGGCGGATGGCGAAGATGCGTGTCCGCGCGTGGGGGAGTGGGATGAGCATGTGCTCGCCCTCATGAAGCTGGTCGAGCGTCTGGTCGAGCACGTGGCGGTCAGCCTCGTCAAACCGTTCTGCCGTTCGACGCCAGTCGCGATGCACGGGGAAGAAGATGACATCCTGCTTGGCTGGCGTGTGCCGCGCGGCGAGTGTAACCCGCATGGGCAGACCAGCAGGAAGCCTGGTTTTTAAGTACTTCGGGAGGATGGGAGGATTTTCCCCTCCCAGTCGGAAGAATTCTGAAAGCATCCGCTCAGGCCTTCTAAAAGAAGGGGATCCTGCTGCTCGGCATGCGTGGGGAGAGTCTCTTCACCCGTGAACAGCGGGGGAAGCGGTTTGCACGCTGGCTTATCATCCTCAGCCTCGCGCTCGGAGGCTGGCTGGGCGCGTATCAGGCCGCGCGGAGCGTGACAGTGGACGTGACGATGCGCATGCACGCGTACGCGCGGGAACGCGTAGAAGAGGAGAAGGCACGGCTCGAGGAAAGATTAGGAGAGGTGGAAGCATACGCTTCACGATTGAAAGGAGAGAACGCCCTGCTCAGAGAACGCGTCACACGCCTCGAGGAGAAGGCGAGAGAATGGGAGGAAGAGACTGCCTGGTGGATGCGACACGCGTATGATCTCAGCAGACTGACCGCTCGGAGAGAAGCGGAAAGAGAAGCATTAGAGGAGAGGAGCGCATGGCGGATGCGACGCGCGTATGATCTCACCCGGCAGATCGGCCGACAGGAGGACATGCTCGCACGCCTCAACGATGCAAAGCGAGCCGCTGAATACATGACGTATACGCTTTCACGTCTCGCTTCGCGTGAGGAAAGGCTTCTTCTCAACAGCAGAGAGAAAAGAGGAAAGGAAAAGGAAAGGATGGGTGCACGGCTTGAAGCACACCTCCGCCACGAGGAGGAACGCGTAAGAAGCTTAGAAGCAGAGGTTGCGAAGTGGAGGAAGGCGTATGCGGACAAGGCGAAAGCATACGAGTGGCTTGCAGGAAAGTATCATCGGCTTGAGAAGGCCTACGGTCAGCTGCGCGGAGCGTACGAGACGCTCCGGGGGGAAGAGGAACGGTTGAGGAGGATGCTGGCTCAGCGCGAGCAGGCATTCCAGGAAGTACTCGGGGAGTATGAGGCGCGGCTTGCAGAGCTTGAACACGCGCAAGAGGAGGCCCGTGCAGTGGGGGATGCGCGAGTGAAACGATTGGAAGACCTCCTGCGAGAGGAACGGGAACGATCAGCACGTCTTGAAGCGAGGCTGAGAGACGCGCTCGGAGAAGCCACTCAGCTCCGCGAGGAGATTGTTACGCGTGACGAGGCGTATGAAGCACTCTCCAACCAGTATGAGCTCATCCTGCGTGATGTGCGAGCGCTTGAGAGGCAGCTCACCGCGTGCAAGGGAGAATGGAAGGTGCGGGTCACGTATTAAGCGGTAAGGCTGACAAGCCCCTTCTGGAAGAGGTAAAGGCTGAAGGCAAGATTCAACCAGGGGTTGAGGATGAGCATGCTCACGAGGATGAGCAGGCCGGCAATCCCATCAAGGAGGCTGTGCACGTCCCCCCGGAAGACGACTGCCTTGAGGAGATGGTACGTGCCGAAGAGGAGAAGGGTCTTCCAGGAGAGGGGGATGAGCAGGTGGAGGGTGAGGAGGCTTGCGCTGAGCGTGTCCATGAGGCCGAGGATGCGGACGATCATGCTCGGGGGGAGGCAGGAGGATATCAAAAAAGATTCTCTCATGCTGGATGAGAGGGGAATGAGAAGGGTATAAGGCTTATAATCCATGCTGTACTGCTCTCCATGCTGTGGAACGCCTCTATCTCATCCTCGGGACGAGTCACGTGCAGCCTGACGTTGAGGATCGCCTCCGGCGGATTATTGCACGCGCGCTGCCTGACGTGATTGCCGTTGAGCTTGACCGGGCGCGGCTGGACGCGTTACGCTCCGCGGAGAAGCAATCAGCCGTGAGCACGCTCCGCTTGGGCGTGTTCCCCTTCATCTTCACGCTGCTGGGGAGGATGGCGCAGCATCTTGCGGGGAGATGGACGGGTATGGAAGCGGGGAGTGACATGCTTACTGCCGTGAGACTAGCGGAGGAGACGCAAGCACGCCTCCTCCTGGCGGATCGGCCGATCATGATCACGCTCTCGCAGTTGAAGCTCATCCCCCTCGGGGAGAAGTTCCGACTCCTGGGGGATATGCTCTTCCCGTGGCGCGTGCCGAAAGCCTATAGGCAGTCCCTGCCAGGCTTGGTGCGGTCACCTGACGCTCTGAGTGTGAAGCGCATCGTGAATCTGATGCGGGAACGCTATCCCGTACTGACGCGTGTGTTGCTTGACGAGCGGAATGCGTGGATGGCACAGCGGATCATGACCACGCCGGGCCGCGTCTTTCTCATCGTGACGGGCGCGGCGCACGCGCCAGGCCTGGCGGAACGGTTGCGGGAGGATGCGCGTGGACGGGTGATGATCGTATGATCCTCATCGTACAATGCCCCGCGTGCGGCCGGCTGCAGCGTTTTGAAAGCCGCTCTGGCCGTGTAACCAAGCGGACGCGGAAGCAATGCGTGTATTGTGGCACGCGCTTCGCAGTATTGCCGGCCGTGCGGGAGCGTGAAGCATGAGGGGTTTTTTGTTTTTCTTTTCCAGTTCGGTTCTCCTCTCCGTTTTTCTCATTCTTCCACCCCCACCGTATTTTCCATATGGAAAAAGTCGTGGGGAAGGTGGACGAGGAGAGGAAGATGAAGGAGAAGGTTGAAAAGAAGGTGAGGAAAGCAATGTTGAAAGAAAAAGAGAAGAGAAGCAGAGAGAAAGAGCGGTTGGGAAAAGAGGAAGGAAAAGGAAGGGAAAGAAGAGGAGTGGAAGCGTTTTATGCATTCGTATGCTCGCGTTCAGCCAAGTAGCGTTCCGCGCTTATCGCCGCGGCAGCGCCCGTACCAGCCGCGGTCACTGCCTGACGCCAGAGGGGGTCTTGCACGTCACCAGCAGCGAAAATACCCTTCTGACTCGTCATCTGATACTTATCCGTAATAATATATCCCTGCTCGTCAAGCTTGACAAGGTCTTTCACAAAACCCGTGTTCGGCACATGCCCAATCGCATAGAAGACGAAGTCCGTCTCCACGGTCTGCTCCTCACCCGTCTGCGTATTCCTGAGCACGGCATGCGTTACCTTCGTCCCATCACCCTTAATATCCGTCACGACATGATTCCAGATGATGTCAATCTTTGGATTGTCAAACACGCGTTTCTGCATGATCTTACTCGCGCGGAACTGGTCACGCCGATGCACAATCGTGACTTTCTCGGCGAACTTGGTGAGGAAGAGCGCGTCCTCCATGGCAGAATCCCCACCACCCACGACGATAACCTTCTTCCCACGGGTGAAGGCACCGTCACACGTTGCGCACACGCTAATCCCCCGGCCCATATATTCTTTTTCCGCCTCGAGGCCGAGCATGCGTGCTGACGCGCCCGTGGCAATGATCACGGCTTCCGCCTCATACACGCCCTCAGGCGTATGCACACGCCAGCTGCCCTCCTGACCGGTAATCTTCTCCGCCGCGGTCATGAGGAAGCTCGCGCCAAACTTTTCCGCCTGCTTGCGGATGCGCTCAATCAATTCTGGTCCCATTACGCCATCGGGGAAGCCGGGGAAGTTTTCCACGAGCGTGGTGAGCATGAGCTGCCCGCCACTCTCATAGCCCGTGATAATGAGTGGTGCGAGGTCTGCGCGCGCGGCATACACGCCTGCCGTGAGACCGGCAACACCATCACCCAGGATGATCAGCTTATGCCTTCCTTTTATCTCATCAGCCATTGTGAACCACCTCGTCATACGCAGTTTTACTGTGCATACGCCTGGCACACACGACTGGTTTTAAGCGCTTCGGCATACAGCCCGGAACCTTCAACGTACGAGTACGCTTCAACATCCCCACCATACGCTCCCTTCGTATCCCTCTCTCGGAGAAGAGTCTCTCTGGAAGAAGCGTTCTGTCGGAAGGGATGATGCTGCGAGAGAGGACTCGTGCGGGGAGAGGAGAAGAAAGGAGAAGAATGATAAAGAGAAGAATCGTGGAAGAAAGAGTGAAAGAAGAAAGAGTGAAATGAGAATAGTAAGGGAGGAAAAATGTTTCAGTGGGAGGATTATTCTTTCTTCTCCTCGTGACTGTGCTCGTGTGCATGCTCATGGTCATGATGGTGGTCATGATCATGATGATGGTCATGGTCGTGATGGTGATGCTCATGGTCGTGATCATGCGCATACTTCTCGGGGTGTTCTTCCATGTCCTTCATGACCTGCTCCGCTTTTTCCAGGGCTTGGAGGATCCGCTGCTTGAGCTGTGGTTCTGGCGCGAAGCCGACAATCCGGTCAACTTCAACATGCTTCGCGAGGATGCTTAGTGTTGGAATCCCCTGGATGTGGAAGAGTGCGGCGATCTCAGGATGATCATCCGTGTTGAGCTTGCAGAATTTCATCCTATCACCAAGCTCGTTACTCAGCTTTTCAAAGACGGGCGCCATCATCTTACATGGCGCGCACCATTCCGCCCAGAAGTCAATAATCACGGGCTTGTCTGATTCAAGCACTTCCTTCTCGAAATTCTCAGGGGTTAGTTTGACGAGTACCATTGGGGAATGTCACCTCAGATTAATCATAGGCCTCTGCTGGGCGCATGCGTTCAGCGTGCGAGGAGTGTCGCGAGACGAGCATGCGCGGAGTGAGCATGGCACACCAGTCTCCTTTTAAAACCAACTGTGTGAGGAGAGAAGAGGATAAACACACAGAAAAACAAGCCCTTTTCTCGTCACTCTCCTCGGATGAAAAAAGAATACTTAAAAGCAGGGGAGTGGAGGGAGGAGGATATGCACGAACCATTCATCCTCGCTGATGGCCGTGTCCTCCACACCCTGCATGACCTGGCACACGCGTTGAGAAGCATGCCAGCCAGCATTTTCAACGCGCATGTCACGCCCGAACGGAATGATTTCGCCATCTGGATCGCGCACAGCCTCGGCCTCCCAGCACTGGCAGAACAGGTCAAGCAGGCGCATGACCCGGAAAGCCTCCTCGCCATTCTCGAAGCCTACCTCCTCGCCAGCCAACAGCACGAGCAGAAGAAAACACCCCGAAGAGAAGAGGAAGATGATTGGGTTGAGATTGACGATCTCCTCAACGAAACACGTGAAAGAACAGCAGCAGCAACATCCGCTCCACCCCAACCAACACCACGAGAAGCAGCTCAAACACCCACCGCACACGCAGCGCATCCACTCACACAAGCACAAACCCTCCCGCATGCAGTCCGAGAAGCCACCTCACAACCCTCCACGAGAGCATCCTCATCATCACACCAAGCCACGCCACTACCAGACCCGTCCTCAGCCACTCCAACAGCACCAACACCCACACCCTCCCCGCAAACACCCGCTGCAACACAACCAGAAGCACAACCAGCCACGCCACCACACTCCCACGCATCGCAAACACTCCCAGCCCCACCACGAGCCACTCAAGCAGAAGCATCAGCACACACACCACCCACTCCCTCCAAATCTAATTCAGAAGGAGAAACACCACACGCAGACGCGGAGCGAGAAGGAGCACACGAAGCATCCTACCAGGAAGAAGTCAAGCACTACCAGCAGCCGCTGGGCGCGGAGACGATCAGCGAAGACGAAGTCAGAGAGTATGCGGACATTCTCCACGCGATGCGGAAGGAAATCGCGAAAGTCTATATTGGCCAGACTGATGTGGTTGAGAAGGTCCTCCTCGCGCTCACGTGTGACGCGCACGCACTGCTTGAAGGCGTGCCCGGCCTCGCGAAGAGCCTGCTCGTTGAAACGCTCGGGCATATCGTGAAGGATGCGAGCTTCAAGCGAATCCAATTCCTCCCCGACATGCTCCCGGCTGACGTGCTCGGCACGGAGGTCTTCAACCCCCAGACGGGCGAGTTCAGAATTGTGAAAGGCCCAATCTTTGCCAACTTCGTCCTCGCGGATGAGATTAACCGTGCACCGCCAAAAACGCATGCGGCGCTCATGGAAGCCATGCAGGAGAAGAAAGTGAATATTGGTGATCACCAATTCATCCTCGACCGGCCCTTCCTCGTCCTCGCCACACAAAACCCATTGGAACAGAAGGGAACCTACAGCCTGCCAGAAGCCGTCTTGGATAGGTTCATGTTCAAGATCATCCTCGACTATCCCCTGCGGGAGCATGAGAAGACCATCCTCACCGAGAATGCCACGGTTAAGAAGGATATTTTCGCCGCGCTCCGCGAGGTCGTGGATAAGGAAACCTTCCTCCGCCTCCAGCATCGCGTGAAGGACGTGTACGTGAGTGATCGCATCCGCGAGTATATCCTCGACCTGATCGAGGCGACGCGGGGGAAGAATAAGAAGATTGAGGGTATGAAGTTCGTCAAGTATGGTGCAGGCCCCCGCGCAGGCATTTATTTGACGATTGGTGCGAAGGCACGCGCCCTCACCCAGGGCCGGACGTTCGTCCTCCCCGAGGATGTCATGTACGTCGCACCCGACATCCTCAGGCATCGGATCTTCCTCAACTATACGGGGAAAGCCTATGAGATTTCAACGGATAAGATCGTGGAGGAGATCCTCCTCAAAGTAAACCCCCTCTAAAGCTGTGAGGCTGGGCGTGGTGGTGTATGGATGAGCAGTATCAAACCAGTCATCCCACCCTTCAACAGGCTTGTCACGGAAACACTCCGAACAGCAGGGAGGCTCGTGGAAACCATCCAGCTCAACTGGATTTATTATTATCTCATTAGTGGGAAGGGCTTGGAATTTGACAGGCTGAAGGAATACGTTCCCGGTCTTGATCCACGGCGGATTGACTGGAAGGTTCTCGCACGCCTGCAGAAGCCCTACGTGCGCATGTATAAGGAGGAACGCGAGTTTGACGTGATCTTCGCGATTGACGTGAGTGATACGATGCTCCTCGGCACGACGGATCGTGCGAAGAACGAGTTCGCCGCACTCCTCGCCGGCACGTTCGCATACGCGGCTACCGAGGCGGGGGATAACGTGGCAGTCATGATGCATAGTAGCAGGGTTAAGCTCATCACGGATCCTGACGGGGACTTCTACAAGGTTGTCCGCATCCTCAGCCAAGAAGAATATTATGGTGGTGAGAAGCACTGGGAGGACTTTACCATCAGCCTCCTGAATAATTATGCGGAGGAGAGCATCCTCTTCATCATCAGCGATTTTATCAATACGAACCCGCGGAGATTCCTCCCCCAGCTCGCCGCGCATTTTAGTAAAGTCTACGGGCTCATGGTCCGGGATCCGATCGACATTCGCATTCCTCCTGGCGTTGGACGCATGTACCTCCGCGATCCCACGGGGAGGAAGTTCTACCTGACAGACCTGGATAAGATCCGCGTGGAGTATGAATATTATGCGCGGAAGGAGATTGAAAATGTCCGCCGTGCCTTCCGCGAGGCGGGACAACTCTTCCTCCTCACCGTGACGGGCGAGGACTTCGCCACGGCATTCATTAAAGCCCTGGGCAATGAGAAGGTGATCGTATCGTAACCATTACGATTGGCAGTCTCGTCATCAGCCTCCGGCAGGCTGGTGAGAGCCTGGCAGTCATGATCCTCCTCGCGGCAGCCGTGCTCCTCTCCTACTATTACATGGTGTACGAGCGGCGGAAGCGCGCCACCATCTTCGGGAATATTCATCTGATTGAGAAGACGCATGGGTTTAAACGCTTCCATATCAGCCCATGGATTGCATTAACAAAGCTCGTCGTGGTCATCCTCCTCTACCTTATCGCCACGCAAAGCCTCCAAGTCTATTATATCCGCCCGGCGGAGAATACCGCGTACATGATCCTCCTGGATAGTAGTGCGAGTATGAGCGCGGCTGACTATGAGCCGAGCAGGATTGCTGCCGCCCGACAGGTCGCGGAGGAGTGGACACGCCTCCTCCCAGAGGATACGCTCGAGGGGCTCATCGCGTATTCGGATCGGATTGAAACGCACGTACCACTCACACGGGATCACGAGCAAGTGCTTGAAGCCATCAGGCAGGTCCGGGTGAATTATACGCATATCGGCACGGATGTTGACGCTGCATTACGCAAGGCGATCACGGACTTCCAACTGCGCGCGGCCAATCAGAGCAAGGTCATCCTCCTCATCACGGATGGAACAGCAGCGCCAGACCCGCTCATCATCAGCCGCTTGAAAGAATTGAATATTCATGTCTTCGCATTCGGGATTGGCCGTGAGAATGAAACCCAGACAAGCCTCATCCAAGAAGCGTTACGCGAGCTTGAACAGGAGAATCCTGGCGTGAATACGACAACGTACGTGTCACAAGCCTTGAACATGAGCCTCCTCACCCAGCTTGCCAGGGAGACTGGTGGGCAAGCCTATCGGATTGAGAATCGTGAAGAACTCTACCAGCGCCTCCAGGAAGCAACGCTCGAGACCGTGCCCGTCGCACTGAGTGGCACGGCGTATATTGTCGGCCTCATCATCCTCCTCCTCTTGAGCGAGTTCATCCTCGCCGCAAAGCTTGGAGGACTCTGAGAAGAAGAGGCAACGCGTGGCGAGGGAAAAACGTTCCGTTCTTCCATCTCATTCTCCTCCTCCCACACAAGGGGAATGGTGTATTCCCTTCTCCACTATCTCTCCCAGCAGAGTCTTCCATCCGCCTGAGGGATGCTGAGACAGAGGAGAGGGTAAGAAAGGTGAAGGGGAAGGGGTAAATGAAAAAGATGGGAGAAGCAGTGTTGCGGGGGGGAAGAGGAGAGGATAAAAGGTGAAGGAGAGAGGAGGAGATGAGGAGGGAGAGGGAAGGGGTGAGGAGGGATGGTGGAAGATATGGGGGG
>WAPJ01000113.1 GCA_015520785.1 Candidatus Woesearchaeota archaeon | reverse complement strand
GTGTTTGACGAGGCCGTCCGCAGCTACGCCTTAGCCTATCTCACACCCCTCCTCACCATTCGCAAGGGCATGGCAAGCATGGTCCGCCGCATACCCCTCGCCCTCAGCCCTGTCCGCCGCGTGACCGAGGCAGACTTCGCCTGGCTCCAAGAGGAGGAGGGCGCATTCCAGCCGGGCTTCCTCCGCTCGGGCAGCCGCGTGCTGAACATTCCCATACGACTCCCCCTCCGGGAAGTCTTATCCCATCATGTTCTTGTCGCCGCGCAGACGGGAAAGGGGAAGAGCAACCTCCTCAAAAGCCTCCTCAGCAACCTCCTCGAACAGGACGAGGCAAGCATTATCGTCTTCGACGCGCACGACGAATATTATGGGCGGAGCATGCCAGGCCTCAAGGATATCGGTCCCGTCACATACTACTCGCCAAGCCCACCCCCCGGGGGTTTACGCTTACGCTTCGCGCTCAGGGATATTGAGCCTGAACACCTGCTGGGCGTGTACGAGTGGAGTGACGCGCAGCTCGAAGCCCTCCACCAGGCATGGCGGCAGCATGGGCGGGACTGGCTTCTCGCACTCCTTGAAGGCCGCGTGCAGGGCGTGCATGAAGCCACACTCCTCGTCCTCCGCCGCCGGCTCGGCCAGGCGCTCGGCATTCAAATGAAGGATACAGGTTTCCGCTTCGCGCGTGACAGTATCTTCAGCATGGAGGAAAGCATCCTCCCCCATCTCAAGGGGAAACTCCGCGAGGGTGGCGTGCTGATCATTGACACGAGCCGCTTGAAGGGGAGTAGCGAACTGCTTGCCATGAGTATTCTCGCAACGAGAATCTTCACCTGGCAGCGTGAGGATGAATACCTCCCCGTTGTCAGCCTCCTCATTGAGGAAGCACCCCGCGTCCTCGGCAAGCGTCTCGCGAGTGGGAATGTGTTTGAACGCATCGCGCGTGAAGGCCGCAAGTTCGGCATCGGACTCATCGCCGTAACCCAGATGCCAAGCCAACTCCAGCGTGATGTGCTCGCGAATATGAATACGAAGATCATCCTCGGCCTTGAAATGGCCGGCGAACGGCAAGCCGTGATAGAAAACGCGCCGCAGGATATTCGCAGCCTCGACCATGCCATTGCCAGCCTCGAGAAGGGAGAGGGTTTTATCACGAGCATCTTCACCCGTATGGCCCTCCCCTTCAAAGCACCCCTCTTCACCGATATTCTCAACGAGAAGAAAACGCGTGGAGAAAGCAGCGAGAGTGTGGAATGGACATAAGAAAGACATAATCATCACTTAAAAGTAGTTCTTTTTCGCTAATTTTAAATAGTGTTCTTACATTCTCCTTCTCATGCGGCGTGGGCTTGAATCTATCCTTCATCAAGCGAAGAAGAGTATTCTCGGCCTCGCCACTGCAGCACTCCTCGCATCCTGCGGCACACAAGCCACACTCAGTCCACGAATTATTCCTCAGACAACAGCGAATCCTGTAACAGACGAGCCGCTCGTCGTCCGGCTTGAAAACGTCACGCCAGGAAGCAGATTGATGGATGAGACTGGCAGGACCCTCACCACCGTTGAGAGGGATGGCTATGTTGTAATAGACAATGTTCCCAACGGTACGCATACGCTCACGCTTGAAACAGCGCAAGGCTCCGGAAGCCTCACCGTTACGATAGCCTATCCGAACGGCTATCAGCTGCGTGACACGACCGCGCAAGACTACTGGCGAATGCTTGGGGGGTATGGGAGTGTTGACGTGAGCATTTATGACAGGAATAATGATGGTGGTTTTACTGATTCTGAAGAGAAGATGCTCCGCTTCCTCCGCCGCATGCAGGAGGCGGGCTTCACACCAGCCGAAATCCAGGCGTTCATTAACTATTATGATTTTACTGATGACGAGACCGGCAGAGCAGGGGGTGGGAGATGGCTCACCTACTGGCTGAACAAGAATCTCGATTCTTATCTTGCCATGAGAGACTATGCTCCCGATATTGTTAAATTCACTCCTGAAACGATCGGCTTCATCTGCTTCTCCTGCATTGCCGAAGGCTATGGCGTGCCAACCGGTGATGTGATACGCGAAGGCTTCGGCCACCCACCCCTCCCCTTCCCCATTCATGAGCGTGCAAGCGCAGTAGGCATGATGGACTGGTATCAACCAGTACCCATGCAGGATGGGAATGGTTTCCTCTCCGCCTGGGAGAAATTTTACGGCTTAACCGGTCTTGGCGGGGGAGAAGACACGTATAATACGAGTAGTGCAGATCTCACCTTCTTTAGAACCTATACTGAAATGACCCAAGGACTCCCACGGATATCCTACTATATTGGCGCAGGCGATGTCATGGTAAAAATCGTCGGTATCGCTCATGATGAGCGCAATTATCCTGGAGAAGTAACGCCCCACACAGATCTCCAGCTTAACTGGCGTCTCAGGCTTACTCCCGCGGATACTGATCTCTATACACCTTACTCAGCATATCGTGGTGACGGGCAAGGAGAACACCCCCGATTCCTCTACGGATGGAACCAGCATATTGTTATTGATGATCCAGACCATCCGGATCATGCTCGTGAACGGTTTGAAGCACAAGTTGGACACATTGGTGACTATGTGAATGGGAATACAAAGCTCGGCATAGTGAATCCCTACGGTGTCGGATATATCATTGCAGACCTTGGCTTTTATGTACGCGCATCAGACCTCCATGATGCTCAATCACCCTTTGGGAGTATGTTCTTCTCCCTCCCCGGGGCTGGAGGACGGATGGTTGAATATTATCTTCTTGATCCGTTCAGCGCATGGGCTGGAGAACCCAAGAAACGACTCTACTTTGCTGAGACCCCTGCGAAGATCATGTGCAACTGGGCGCCACAGCCAAGCCTTGACGGCTGGAAGATGCTCCCAGCAGCGTGCAGGTATTAACCTCATAGCGTAACATTTTTATTCTTCTCATCGCATGAGCAGGGCATGCTCACTGCTCAGCGCGCAATCCAACTCCTCCTCATCCCACTCCTCTTCGTCAGCCTCGTTCTCGGAGGCGTCCTCTGGATAACCCAGGAGCGGAGTGGAAGTGGAACCAAGTTCATCCTCAACTGGGGGCAGGGGTGTGAGGGAGGCGTTCCACCAGCAGCATGTAAGGAGGCGAATTCTCCATGGTATTGTCCACCGGATAGCACGGGGAATACACCTCTCGTTCAAGATTGTACAATCTGCGGTTGTGGGTATGGGTATTATTGTGACACGCAGAGTAAGACGTGTAAACGGTGTGGAAACCCGTGTTCTCCCTGCGCAACGAATTGGAATGCGCCCAACCAGTGTAGTAGCTACTCGTGCGAACCCTGCTGTGGTGATGGGAGTTGTAATAATGGAGAAACGTGTAGTACGTGCGAGGAGGATTGTGGGAGCTGCCCTCCCCCTCCAAAGGAGGATGATGGGGATAACAATAATAAGTGTGATCCCAACACATGTTGCGGCTCATCGTGTATGTATAAGTGTAGTAAGGATTGTTGTGGGAGTTGTTGTTGTGCTCCAGGATGAAAGGGGGTTGATGGTGCATGAGGAAAGCGTATGTTCTCCTTCTTGCCTTTCTCTTCCTCACCAGTATTGTCTTCTTCTCTTTTAAGAGTTTTAACCAGGCACCTTCCTCCTCACGCAAGCCGTACTTTGACACGCCTGAAGTGATTGATCTCTCTTGCATCCTCCCTCTCCCAGCCCGTCCCTTCTTCCTTCACACCCCTTCAAACGTTTTTATCGGTCTTGATAAGGGGAGTGTGTACCGCTTCGCGTCTTCCACGTGTAATGCGTCTTCTGATGATCCTCTCATTCGTGAGATCCTCTCTTATCCTCCGATGAACACGTCATTCTTCCAGCATGCTTGCGAGGAGAACAGTGTCACGTACCTCTTCGCGAGCGTTCCTCTCACATCCCTCGCTCGCCTTGCAGACTGGTTGAACGAGACGCTTCACAATCAGTCAGTCTCCTTCTCACTCGAGTATACGCGTGCATATCCGCCCTATTTTAATCGTCGTTCAGATGTTCCACAGCGGGGTGAATATGTCCGTCTCGATCTCTCCTCCTTTAATGAAACCCTTTGGTTCGGTCTTATTCTTACTGGTGAAGAGAAAGGATTCCTCCGGGTGAATAGGGAACCTTTGGGAACCCTCCCCTCCATTTGGGAAGGATAATCTTCTTAACTCCCTCCTGTTCTATCCTCCAACTATGGATGCGGCTCGTTTTATTGGCGCGTATGACGCGCGGGGACGGACGGATGAGGGTTTTACGGTTGACGTTATTGAACGGATCATAGCGGCTTATGCTGTGCTTCTTGACGAGCTTGGCTTATCACTAGGGAGGATTGTGATCGGATGGGATCAGCGTGCCTCCAGCCTTGCCTTTGCGCATGCCGCGGGCCGCGTGCTCCGCACGGCTGGATGGCGTGTCGCGTATGCCGGCATCATCCCAACCCCTGTCTTGTATCATGCCGTGTATACGAAGCGTTTTAACGCGGGGATCATGATCACCGCGAGCCACCTGCCCGAAGCGTATAATGGGGTGAAATTCGTCCATGCGGGTAGGAAGGCACTGCCAGGAGAACTCGTACGCCTCCGCGAGCTCGTCACGCGGAGCGTACGACCAGGAGAAAGGAGTGGGGGTAGTGAGGAGGAAGCGGATCTTATCACACCCTACGTGGATGATCTCATTACGCGTTTGAAACCAGCACTCCCCTCCTGGCGGATCATCGTTGATACGGGGAATGGCACGGCAGGACCAGTCCTGAGACGAATCCTTGAACGTCTCTCCGCTGATGCAGTGATCCTCTACGAGGAACCATTACCCGGAGCGCCACACCACCTGGCGGATCCGAGCAAGGAGGAAACCTTGCATGATTTGCGTGAGGAAGCACTAAGACTGGGTGTGCCTGGCTTCGCGCTGGACGGGGATGCGGATCGGATCGGCATTGTGGATGAGCATGGGCGGCATCGGCCTGCGGACATGCTCCTCGCAGCGCTTGCCAAGGCGCTCGTAGAAGAAAAACAGATTCCTTCTGAACGACGGAAGATTGTGGTTGACGTGAAGACATCATCCTACGTGGAGGAATACCTCGCACCATTCGATGTGCGCGTGGTTGAGGAACGCACGGGACACGTGTTCATTGAGAAACGCCTCCGCGAGGAGCAGGCTTTTCTCGCGGGGGAGGTGAGCGGACACGTCTTCATCAGGGAAGGCTGGTATGGTTTTGACGATGCGATAGCAGCATTCTTCACCATCCTCCGCATTCTCTCAGGGACACGGATGCCCGTCTCAGCGTGGATTCCAGAAAATCCATACTTGGTGGATGGGGGACGGATCCCCCAGGAGAATGCCCGGGCTGTTGTTGAGCATGCAAAGAACGTCTTCAAGGAGGATGCGCGCGTAGTAAAGCTCTCCCTTCTTGACGGGGTTAAAGCGTATTATCCTGACGGCTGGATCCTCGTGCGTGCGAGTAATACTGAGCCCGTCCTCGCCTGGCGTGCCGAGGCACGGACGCGTGAAACACTCGAATCATTCAAGAAGATCCTTGAAGAACTCGTCCGTGAGGTATCATGAGAAAACTCTTCTCGTAAGACTCATGAGTCTTCTCTTTCCCTTCTTCCCTTTCTTCTCTTCCTGTCTTTTCTCCCTTTCCTTCTACCCACTTCAGTTTAGGATGCTTGTTACGAGTAGTTTTAGTTGTTCTCTGTTTAATTAATCTGAAAAATGAATCGTTTAAAGGAAGGAAAAAGAGGTGAGGGGGTTGAGGAGTGAAAGAAGAGGCGTATGGGAGGGGTAGTATGCTCTGAGAATCGTTTAGGAG
>WAPJ01000112.1 GCA_015520785.1 Candidatus Woesearchaeota archaeon | reverse complement strand
TCCTGAGCGAGGGGAAGAGTATCAGCTGGCTCATGGTCGGCGCGATCTTCAGCTGGCTCACGCTGCTCATCCTCTTCGTCGTCAGCGAACTGAACGCGGATGTGAAGGAAGAACTCGGCCATATTCTCCGCGAACAGGTGGATGAGACACGCATGCTCAAGGAACTCCACCAGGCCCTCCTTGAAGAGATTCACGCGCTTCGTGAGGACATACGGAATGCGAAGCGCGGGAAGAAAACAGCATAACCGTAAGCTTATAAAGAGTGGTGGATGCTCCTCCTCCGGGAAGAAAAAGGATGAGGAGAATCCCGCCATGCGGATTCGTTCTCCAAAATCAGGGTGACTCGTAGGATGGGACAGGACTTACAGCATCAGATGATGGGATATGACCGGGCGATCACGCTCTTCACGCCTGAAGGCCGGCTCCTCCAGGTAGAATATGCGAAGAAGACCGTCAAGCAGGGGAGCACGGCTATTGGCATTCGCTATGCGGATGGCGTGGTCATCGTGAGTGATAAGCGGCTGATCGACCCGCTCATCCTCGGGAGGAGTGTTGAGAAGATCTTCCCGATTGATACGCATGTGATCGCTGCTGCCGCGGGGATTATGAGTGATGCACGCGTCCTCGCGGAGCGTGCACGCGTGAAGGCCCAGCAGCATCGGATCACGTATGGCACGCCTGCTGACGTGCTCACGCTCGTCAAGGATATGTGTGATTTGAAACAGCTTACCACGCAGAGTGGTGGCTATCGCCCCTTTGGCGTGAGTTTTATCATTGCAGGTGTTGATTCGAGCGGACCGCACGTGTATGAGACGGATCCCACAGGGATTTATTTTGAGTATGCTGCCACTGCGATTGGTGAGGGTGAAGAAAAAGCCCGCGAGGTCCTCCATAAGGAGTATAAGGATGGCCTGACGCGTGACGAGGCACTCCTCCTCGGCTTACGCGTCTTGAAGCATGTGCTTGGGGATGATTTCAAGCTTGAACGCGTGGATGCCGCGTATGTCGAACAAGAAGCAGTCTTCCTTGACGAGCAGGCCATCCAACAGCTTGCTGAGAAGATGAAATAAAAACAGTGGGTGGTCGTATGAGCGCACCCCTCTACGTGGCACGTGTCAAGCGTGCCGGCAGAACATTCGAGGTCGTGATTGATCCTGAAAAAGCACTTGAAGCCCTCCAGAAGGGTGAGGGTTTCATCCAGGCCGTGCGGGATGAGGAAGTCTTCCTGGACGCGGAGAAGGGCTTACGCGCGTCGCATGAGGATCTTCAGAAAGCATTCGGCACGACCGACTTCTCCCGTATCGTCCAGATCATCTTCACAGAGGGTGACGTCCAGCTCACGGCGGAACAGCGGAAACGCTTGCGCGACCAGCTTGAACAGCAGGTGATTAGTGAGATTGCACGCATGGCGTTCGATCCACGCTCACGCATGCCCCATCCCCCCCAGCGGATCCGATTGGCGCTTGAAGAAGCCAAGTGGCATGTGGACGAGAAGCTCAGCCTCGAGAAGAATGTTGAGCTTGCGCTGAAAGCACTCCGCAGGGTCATCCCGATTAGTATTGAAAAACTCACGTTTGAAGTACGCATCCCCGCCATGCATGTGGGTAAAGCCTATGGGATCGTGCATCAGCATGCGAGCGTGAAGAGTGAAGACTACACGCCCCAGGGGGATCTCGTCATGCTCATTGAAATCCCCGCTGGATTGCGGGATGAACTCTTTGATAGTGTGAATAGGGTGACGCATGGTGAAGCCGTCTTCACCGAGAAGCGTGCATAATACCCTTCACACCACGTGGAAAGGAAAAAAAGATGAGAATGGGAAAAAGAAGCGTATCGGGTGAATGAGACAATGGGACTTCAAGTTGAAGCACGAGAAGTTGTTGTCCCCGGGGATATTCTCGCAGAGGGACTTGACTATCTGCCCGGTGAGGGCACGTGGCGTGATGGCGAACGCATCCGCGCCCGACAGATCGGTCTCGTAGAGGTGAAGGGCCGGCAGATCAGGGTCATCCCCCTCGCAGGCAAGTATCTGCCACGGAAGGGAGACCTCGTGATCGGCCTCGTCACGAACATCCACCTGCACGGCTGGCAAGTGGATATTAACAGTCCCTACCCCGCCCTGCTTCCCCTCGCGAATGCGACGAGCACGTTCATCCCCCGCGGAGCGGACCTGAGCAAGTTCTTCAGCATCGGGGATTATATCGTGACCAAAGTA
>WAPJ01000111.1 GCA_015520785.1 Candidatus Woesearchaeota archaeon | reverse complement strand
GACTCGCATGATCACGAGCTGAGCCTTGAGGAAGCCTTCAAGCGCTTCGCACAGCATGGGGTGAAACGCGTGCTACATGCGGGTGACTTGTGCGCGCCATTCATGATTGATCTGCTTGAAAAGCTGGCAGGAGCGTATGCTGTTGAACGGGTTGATGTTGTCTTTGGGAATATTGATGATCGCTACCGCACGACGCTCCGCGCTACTGCTGCGAAGCGTGTCGTCCTGCACGGGGATCTCATGCAGGAAGAGATTGAAGGGAGGAGGGTGATCATGCAGCATTATCCCGAACCAGCAGAGGTCTTCTTCGCGAATGGAGAGTATGACCTGGTCGTGTATGGGCATACGCACAGGAAGGATATTCGTGAGGAGGCTGGCCGCTTCCTCATCAATCCGGGTGAGATTCTCGGACGGTTGGGAAGAGCGAGCAGTCTTATTCTCGATCTGGGAGAATGGCGGATCCTCGCGGTTGAAGAGTGGGATGCGCGGAGGATGTGAGGAGAGGAGTATGGATTCTCTATAACTCCCTTCTTTTAGGAGTTGGAGGATTATCTTTGTATGTCCCTCTTCTTCTCTGAATCTCTTGGATTGCTTGCAGTGATTCTGCGTTTCTCCTATGAGTATGCCGCTTTCTTCTTGGTGGTGAGTTGAAGAAAGGATGTGCTAAGGGAAAAAATGAAAGGATAGAAAGAGGAGAAGACGAAGGAGAGCGAAGAAGAAGGGGGAAAGAAAAAAAGGTGGGATGTGAGGAGAGAAGAGGATTACTTCTTCCGCTTTGGCCGGAGGGCTTTGCTCCCGCACTTGCGGCATGCGACGAGGCCGCGGAGGACTTTCATGCGGGGTGCTCGTATCTTGGCCGTGCACTTCCTGCAGACGAATACTTCGTTGAAGAGGCGTGCCTCGGCTTCGGGGAATCGGGCCATGCAGTGTCACCTTTTATTCGACACTCCCCTTCTTCTGCTTGAGGAGCGTATAGTCCATGACCTTCCAGTAGAGGACGATATCACCCTCCTGGAGGTTCCCCTGGAGGTCTTCGGGGATGGGGAGGTCGAGCGTCTCATACGTTTCCATGTCCATGACCTGCGCAGTAGTCCCACTCACGCTGAGGACTTGGGCATCCTTCTTCTCGATGATCGGCACTGGGATATCATCCTGGCCGGGCATGACCGTGCTCCTGCGGCGGTTGTCAATGAGGCCGATGGCTTCAATCCGGACTTTACTACTGCCATGCTTGCCGGGCTTGCTGACGCTGACGCTCACAACCCGGCAGGGATGATCGTCGATCACAACATAGCTTCCCTCTTTGATATTCGTTGCCTTGACGAATTTAAAGCTCATGGCGAGAAAGGCCACCACCAGCAGTTTATAAGCCTTTAGGCTTGTAGGCTGCGCTTCGCGTTGCTTTCACGCTGCGCACGTAGCCTGCAAGCTCGCGTTCTACCCGTTCATAGTCGGGGTAGAGGCGTTCAAGCTGGCGGAAGCGTGGGGTGTGATAGCGTGCACGGCCGTTCTTCTCCTCGTACTGGAGGAACTTGTGGAGGCTCTCATGGTAGATGAGGAATTTGACGAGGTGGTCTGGCGCGTGTTTGAAATGCTCGCTAATCCGGATCGTGTCCGTATGATACTCATAGACGGCAAGGGTGCGGAGGCTCTTGCCCTGCCAGACGAGGCGTGGCCGTGGGAGGAGGCCGTTAAAGAAAGTCGCATTCACCTCATCGTAGAGTTTAACGAGCCGTTCATCCGTCTGATCCTGCTTGTCATGCTTCCCGAGGTTTTTGAGGAAGCTCGTGTAAAGGTCCATGTTGACCGTGCTGGCTTTCAGCTTGAGGAGTTTGACGAGAAGATGCTGCAAGAGGCCGATGAGAATGCTCGGATCCACGTCCTTCCAGGCAGTGCTGAGGCGGAAGCTGATCTGCTTGTCGCGGAGCGTTGCCGTGGCATTATACGGTTTGAACCGGCGGCTATAGGTGAAGGTGAACGTGTAGGGGCTTTCACGCTGCTGGGTGAGGAGGCTGTACGCGAGGAGGGGGAGCTCGTCATGCCGCATGCGCTTTTTTTTACGCGGAGCGTGTTTTTAGATGTTCTCCCATTACTCGCTGGTGGGGAGGACTCCTGCAAGAGGAATCCTTCCATATGGAAAAGAGAGGGGTTGTGCGTTTCTCCTTCCTTGCACGGACCAGCTTTTTCTTCCTAAATAAGGAAAATTTCCATATGGAAAAGAGTATGATGAAGAGGATCATAATGGAATAGGATAATGGAATAGGAAAAGGAAGAATTATGAAGAAGGGGATAAGAAATGATTGAGGAGATAAGACTGCCTTACTCGCTCGCAGCCTCAGCCGCTTCTTCCTTCGGCTCCTCGAACAAGGGCTGACTGCCAGCCTCAACAACCGTGAGGTTCAGAGCTGCCGTCTCACGCCACACGGTATTCCCAGCCACGGTCTTCCGCTGGCGCACACCCTTCCCCTTCTTCTTCCGAATACCAACACCTCCAACCGCAAGAATCTTCTTCCGGCCGGGACCGTCCACGTCCTTCCGCATCGGGAAGCCAGCCTGATCACTCCCACCCGTAATCCTCAGCGTATAGCCTGTCAGGCCGAGAAGCTCGCCCGGGATCGTATCACCAATCTTCTTCCCGAGGAAGGGCGTGATATCATCCACCGTGAGCTTCTTACTCCGCCCCTCATGACTGATCACAACGGTTAACGCCATGCAGACAACCACCTCATAAGCAGTATCAAGCGTGGAGGGCAGCATGAGACGCCTTTTAAACATTATGCCTTACGCCTCCTTCCTGGAAAATCCTCCTAGAAGAAGGGAAGACTCTGCGTCATGCTCCGGAAGGATCATCACAAACGCGCGGAGTCATTCATAAAAAAACAGTCATGCCACGCCCAGCATGTATTGGGATGCGCTCATCCTCGGCATGCTCGCAGGCATGCTCGCCGGCCTCCTCCCGGGCGTGCACGTGAATCTCGCCTCGGCCCTCATCCTCCACGCCAGCCTCAACAAAGACCCCGCCTGGCTTGGCGTGTTCATCATGAGCATGGCCTTCAGCCAGAGCGTGTACGACTATTTCCCTACGGCAAGCCTCGGCATCCCAAGCGCGGAGAGCATCCTCACCCTCCTCCCCGCACAGCAGCTTGCACGGCAGGGGAAGCTTATCGGCGTCCTCCGATTGAGCATTCTCAGCAGCCTGAGTGCGGGCATGATCATCCTCACGCTCAGCCTCACAACCCTCATCCCTCACATTATAAGCCTCCTTAGTATGCTCTTCACGAGGCCGGCGAAACTCCTCATCCTCAGCATCCTCCTCATCCTCCCCCACATCCCACCCCGATGGGATAAACTATTCATCCTCAGTCTCGCCAGCATGACAGGCTTGATCAGCCTCCCGCACGCCTGGCTCATGCCACTCCTCTCAGGCTTGTTCGGCATGCCCAGCCTCATCATCCTCCTCAAAGAGGAAGCTGCCCGGCTCGAGCATGCCACACAGCAACTCCCCCTACACTCCCCAACACTCGTGAGCAGTCTGCTCATCGCCAGTCTCATGAGCTTCCTGCCAGGCGTGGGGAGCGCCTACGCGGTGTATCTGAGCATGCTCATCTTCCCCTCCACCCGTCTCCCGGAACGGCTTGTCATGGTGAATAGCATTGCCAGCACGGTCACCTATGCGTTTAGCATTCCCACACTCTACCAGCTCGGCCGCGCACGGAATGGTGCTGTCGCAACACTCAAACAGCTCGGCATGCCCCTCAGCATGCATGAAGCGATACTCATCACCCTCACGAGCCTCCTCCTCGCAAGCCTGACAGCCTACGCGCTGAGCAGCGTGTATGCACGGCTCATTAGCACTCTCCTGGCGAGAGCGTCACGCTGGATTGCACTCGGCTTCATCATGTTTATCAGCCTGCTCACGCTCAGCCTCCACGGCCTCCCCGGCCTCGTCTTCCTCATTGCGTGCACGCTTATCGGCCTCACGGCAGTCCAGTGGGGGACGCCGCGGATCATCCTCCTCAGCAGCCTCCTCACGCCTGTCCTCATGCTCCTCGTATTCGGCTAGGCAGGAGTCATGCTTAACAGTACGCACAGCGCGCCCAATCAACACTCATCTTTTTCATCATCACCAATCCCATAAGAAGAAAACTCGTCAAAAAACAATTGACGAGAATGATGGAGGAGAATAAAAACGAGGGAAAAGAAGGAGAATAAAGGGGAGAGGAAGAAGGCACAATGAGGGCACAATGAGAGAGGGAAGAAAAGAAAGAGCTTTTACTTCTTCCCGCTCTTCTTCCCTGCTGAACGCTTCCCACCAGTCTTCTTCTCCTGCTTTGCTGCTTTCTTTGCTGTTGACGTCTTCTCCTGCTTTGCTGTCTTCTTTGCCGTGGACGTCTTTGCTCCTGCACGCTTCTTCGCACGCTTCTTCTCAGTCTTCTTCGCGGAACGCTTTGCGCTTGTCTTCTTCTCCCGCTTCGCGCTCGTCGCTTTATCCTCACTCATCTCCTTCTCTGCTTCACGCTCTGCTTTCTCAACGCGAGGCGTTGATTCCTGCTGAGGCTTGGTGAAGAGGTGTCCCTTGCCGAGCATGCGGAGCTCGCCACAGCTCGCAGTCGCGCCGATAATCGCGAGGACGAGCACGGCGAGGAAGAGCGGGTCAACAATCCCATTCCACCAGTAGGCATACGCGGAGAGGATAATGCTCACGATGAAGAAGGCGAGCATTGCCTGGAGGGCGAGACGCTCATACTGGAGGAAGCTTGCAATGATAATGATGAAAGCGATAATGGTTGCGAGGGTGAAGAGGACGAGACTTGCCGTGCTAAACCAGAAGCTATCCGTCCTCCCCGGCCAGAGGATGAGGATATACAAGAGGATGATGACGAGCGTGAAGACTTCGCTGAAGCGGACGACACGCTGCGCGAGCTGGTTCATGAGCAGATCACCCCGTAACGGTTCTCTCTAGGGATTACGTTAAACCATCCGTGCTTTATAAGGTTTTGGAATATGCGAGGAGAGTAATAGTCACCACTCATCCCTCCCCCCTCACCTCTGGAAAGCATTCTTTTTCAACCTATCAGGAGCATCCTCACGACGAAGATAAGAAAAAGAGAATATGGAAAAGAAAGATAGAAGAAAGAGTAAGAAGGAGAAGATGGAAAGAGGAGGAGAGAGGAGAAGGATGAAGAGGAAGAGAATAGTTTGGGAGGAATGCTTATTTGATCTCTTCGCCCGTCTCGAGGTTGATGATCTTGATCGCGTTGACGGGGCAGGCGCGTGCAGCGTCAAGCTGCTTTTCCAGTTCTTCCTCGTCAAACACGTCCTTCACGAGCACTGCCTTGCCATCATCACCCTCCTTCCACGTGTCGGGCGCGACCGCGACGCACGCGTACGCGCCGATACACGCGTCCCTGTCAAAGATGATCCGATACTTTGCCATGGTGCATCACCCTGTCAGGTCGATAATCTCATCATTCAGCATGGTGAGGAGGCGAAAGCCAACGGGAATGCGTATGAGTGCTGCAAGCAATGCTGCATGCTCACTCCCACTCCCGCTGACGAGGCTCACGCCAACCTCACCCTCACCTTGAACGTGTTCCTCAAGGAGTTTTTGAAGGGTGTCGCGGAGTTCAATGGGAGACTGATCAGGATTATAGGATAGCTTTACGCCAGGAATCTGTTCGTCCTTTTCAATCCGCTCCGCGGCGTACGCGGCGGTGAGGATGATCGGTTCATCTACGCTCCGCGCGATGCGGAGGGCTTCACGCCAGGTTCCCTTCCCCCGGCTGAGGAGAATGATCACTTTGCGTGGTGGCATACAGCCCACAAATCGTAAGGGCTTCTTAAGGATTATGGTAGTATGAAGAGGAGTATTCTCATGTGTCGATGTAGTTTTGCTATGCTACTCCTTTCAGCCTACCCTTCCTTCACATTCTTTCGCTCTCCCTTCTTTTCCTCTTATCTGAGGACTAGAGGTGTGTCCACTCGGTAAGAAAGGAAAAAGAAGGAAGAGAGTGAGAAGAAAAGATGAACGAATAGAAAAAGGAAGAAAAAGAGGGGAGTGGAACTGAAGAATTTTTATGCGATCTTGTCGATGATGATCACGAGTTTCTCCTCGTTGAGATGCTCTTTGAGCTGCGCGAGCTGGTCTTCGCTTAGGAGGATGCTGCTCGGCACGGCGTGGAGGATTGCATTTTCAAGCTCGTCAAGACTACTCATCCCCCACTCATTGAATTGCTTCTTCTCCTCATCCCAGACTGCCTTCTCCCACTGGCCATTCTCATGCAAGAGGTAGAGCGTGTTGCGGATGAGGTAGGCTTCATACTGCTTCCTGCCTTGGAGGCGGATGCGATACGCATCCTGTCGTTTCAACCGGGCATACTGGACTGCTTCAAGCAATTGGCGGTGGAATGCTGCTGCTCTGCTCCGCGCTTTTTCACCCTCGCGGATGGTGAGCTTGCCCTTCGCATACGCGTCAGCAGCAGTGAGGATTTCCGCATAGGTTGCCTGGACGCTCGGCGGGAGGATGCCCGTCTGTACGGCTTCCTCAAGGATCTTCTCTGGTTTTTTCGCTTTGAGCTTGAGCTGGTCTGCGAGTTGGCGGAGCGCGTGATGGATATCCTCGACGAGGATGCTGAGGCTCTCGCGGGCGCGCTTCTCCTGGAGGCGTTGGAAGACTTCTTCAATCTTCTCCAGGTAGGCTTTGGCGCGTTGTAAAGCATCATCCGCTTCGCTCCCGGTAAAGTCCTTCTTATCACCATGCTCGAGTGCCTTCCGGGTTTGAACAACCTCTTGG
>WAPJ01000110.1 GCA_015520785.1 Candidatus Woesearchaeota archaeon | reverse complement strand
GTCAAGTAGAGGGTGAAGTGTTTCATATCCCAGTCCTTCTTCACCCGCCACTCGGCATACCAGTCATACACGCCTGTAGGCTTGACGAGATGATAATAGTAGCGTTCCATATATTCCAATGGATCACTCTCCGCGTCAGGCTGCCAGCCCTTCTGCACGAGCGTCTCAGCAAGCAGAGCATACAGGCCTTTAAGAGAGAAGAAGCCCTTATACGTGAGCGTCACCTTCGGCGCTTTCAAATCCATACGGAAGACATTCAAACACGATCATGTTTAAAATGATTCGCATTGGGAGGAAGTGTATCCACTCTCTCACGCAGCGATTTCTCAAGCAGCCAATGTCACGTCCACCACTCCCTCCCATCACCCCTTCCAACAATCATCCTTCAAAAGGGATAGTCATCATGAGGTGCTAATGATCTATGCCACAGTGTAAAAGAAGCGGGTCACGCAGGAGGAAAAGGGGGAGAGAAAGGTGAGAAGAGGAATAAGGGGGGAACGCTGGAAAGGAGGGGATGAAGGATTATGCGTCACGGATCGTGAAGATCTCATGCTCCATGGCATACTTGATGCCCGCCTCGAGCTTTGCAGTATTCTCCGCGTAGAGGGTGAGCACGGGATCGCCCGGCTTGACAGGATCATTCTTGACGCGTTCAAGATAGACGCCCGCCCGCTTATCCAATGGTGCGCCGAGGATCTGTGCGAGAATGCTCAGGTGACGCGTATGATAGCCCGCATGCCTCCCGGCTTTATCAGCGCGGATGACATGCTTGAAGGGTGCAAGCCTGAGCTGACCGCTCTGATCATGCTTCCGCCCCTGGAGGCGGATGATCTCCCGCATCTTCGCCAATGCCAATCCCTTCCGTAAGGCCTGCCAGGCCTTCCGCTCCGCGTGCCTGACACCGCTCATCTCGAGGAGGATGCTTGCCATCCATACGGCTTTCTCTTCAAGATCACGCGGGCGGCGAGGGTCTTGTTCGAGCACCCAGAGGACATCCCGTGCTTCCAAGAGTGGGCCGATGCCACGGCCGATCGGCTCATTCCCATCCGTAATGATCACGTGCACGTGCATGCCGAGGGCTTTCCCGACGTGTTTGAAGCGTTTCGCCGTGCTGAGCGCTTGCTTCTTACTCGTAAACTTGGTATGCTTGCCGACGGGAATGTCAATGAGCACGCGCTTCGCGTTCACGCTCGCCTTCTTCGCGAGGACGCTGGCTATGAGCTGGCCTTCCGCGTCTAATTGGAGGCTCCGCTCCACGCGAATGATGAGATCATCAGCGGGTGCGAGGTTGAGCGCGCCACCCCACGCCATCACCCCGCCAGCCGTATCCGTGATATGCCGTATCTGGTCCGCGGTGAGGCTTACGTTGGCGAGGACTTCCATCGTATCCGCCGTTCCCGCCGGGCTGGTAATGCTCCGGCTGCTCGTCTTGGGTATTTTCAAGCCGAGACTTGCGAGGATGGGGACGATGAGCATGGTCGTCCGGTTATTCGGCACGCCACCCGTACAATGCTTATCCACCGTCTCGTAGGGGAAGATGATCGTCTCACCCGTCTGGACCATTGCCCGTGTGAGACTGATCGTTTCCTGCAGGGTGAGGCCGTGCAGGTAGACGCCGCTCACGAAGAAGGCAATCTCATCCTCCTTCAACCGGTGCTGCGTGATATCCCGGATGATCTCGTAGAGTTCCGTATCCGTGAGTTCCTCCCCGTCAAGCTTCCTACGGATGAGGCTGAGGGATTGGGGGTGGGGTACGAGGCTGACCTCGGCCTCGCGCGCGCCATGCAGGTCACGCCAGACTTCATCATGCACGAGGATGACACCCTCACGGCCCGTTGGGGTTGTATCAACGACGGCGACTGTCGTGCTCGTGGGCGTGCTCAGCTTGACACGATCACCCGCATGCACGCCCAGCCTCCGCGCGTCTTGTCGGGTGAGGATGATAATCCGTGGGCCGCCCGTGCTGATGAACGTGCGTCGGAGCGTGAAGCGCATGAGCCGCACTTCACCCGGAGGGAGTTTTTAAGCATCCTGTTGTTCCTCCCGAGTATAGGCTTCACGGCGTTCCTGCCGGTAGGCTTCAATGAGCTTGATGAGACGCTCATACGCATCCGCTCCGCGTTCTGATGATGTTCTTTCATGATGCTCCTCGTGATGATCTACCGCATCCCTCTCGGAACGAGTATGAGAAGATCGTAGAGGGGGTGGAGGAGTATAGGATGATGGCTGATGGGACGTGCGCTCCTCCCTTCTCTTCGCAGAGGGTAGGGCGTGAACAGCCCGCTTCATCCTCCTTCTCCCTGCCCGTGTCTCTTCTTTTCGTGCTTCCTGGGGGAGGTGGAGGATGATTCCCAGGTCGCGGAGATAGACTTTCTCACCCCGCCTACCCAGATGTACGCCCGAGGGAAGGGTAACACCGATAATCCGTTTCACCTGGTGGAGGAGGCTGACGTCAAGACTCTCATGCCGTGCCTGCTGGTGGAGGAGGCTTCTCGCAAGCCGAGCATAGTAGGCTGCGCGTGCACGCTCCCTGTCACGCTCAGCTTTAAGGTGTGTGACGCGTTCTTCTAAGAAGCGTATTCGTTCGTGAAGCTCGGTGACGATTTCTGACGAGGATGATCTGACGGGTTGTGGGGATGGGAGGAGGGGTGCTTCCCGCTCCGGGGGAGGAGGGGATGGTTGTTTGAAGAAGCCTGTGGGCGTGAAGGAGGCGCCATGATGCGCGTAGCGTTTCCGCTCCGCGGCTTCATGCTGCTTGAGATAGGCTTGCGCATGACGGGCGGCGGCGAGCGCGTCAAGCACGTGCTGGGATGATACGTGATCGTCTCGCGTGAGCTGGCGTTTCTCTTCAAGCGTCATATCCGCGCGTGGCGTGATGAGCGGGACGCCAAGCCATGCTCTCGCCTTGCGGAGGAGTCCTGGTGGTTTCGCCTTATCCGTTGCCAGGGCAATGATGATACCCTCCTCGAGGCTTGCGCGGATAATATCGCGGAGCGTAAGCCCACGCTTCTCGATAGCTTTCCACTGGCCGGTCTCATAGTTGAGGAGGACTGCTGCGGTAGTCGTGCCGGGATCAATGCTGAGGATGAGGTATGCGTCACGCATCCAGTCAGGCTTGTGGGGAACGCTTCTTTTTTAAGCTCCCGTTCCCCTCCCTTCTGCTCGGCCCGGCATCCGAGAGACGCTCGTGAGGTCTGCCGACGGCCTGTGCGATGAGCGAGCGGGTTAGTGCTCCGGGCTACACGCTTCTTTCTCCTGAGGATTCCCTTCATCATCACGCTTATTCACCATCCACCCTCCTCTCCCATTACCCGTTCGTCCCCCTCTCTCTCCTCCGCGTGTGGAGGATGGATAAGGAAAGAGAAGAGGAAGAATAAAAAGAGAAAGGAAAGTGGGGTGGAGAGGAAGGAAAGAGAAAAGGAGGAATAGATGCGTAAGAGAAAGAAGGAGTGTGTAATACTCCTCGCGACTGGTCAGCGGGTGGTTAAGCTTAAATACGATAAACCGCCTTGATGGTTTGTATGCCACGGCTCCGTGAGAAGATCATCCTCCTCGGTCTTGGCGGAGTAATCACGCTCCTCGCGCTCATCCTTGCGTATCCCCTCTTCAAACCCCTCCTCGCCGCTGGCGTCCTCGCCTATCTCTTCCAGCCCGTCTATCGCGCCCTGCGGAAGAAGCTCCGCTGGGAATGGCTTGCCAGCCTGACAACCATCCTCCTCATCATCCTCATCCTCATCCTCCCGCTGACGCTAGCAGTCTTCCTCTTCCTCCAGGAACTCCGCACGGCCGCGGCGAGTTTCACCATCACGCCGGAAGCCTTCACGCATCTCGGCAGGATCATCCCCCTCCCACTGCCAGAAGAACAAGTATCATTCTACCTCTCCAGCAGCCTGAAGACGCTCAGCCTCAAGACAACAGCACTCATCCAGGCAGCCCTCATCAACACGGTCGGCTTCCTCTTCACGCTCTTCCTCACCCTCTTCATCACCTACTATCTCCTCAAGGACTGGGAAAGGCTTGGCAGGCTCAGCCTCAGCCTCCTCCAACGCTTCCTCCGGAAGGATCTCGCACGAGCCTTGCACCGCTACGCGCAGCGTGTTGGCAGGACGGTGAACGCGGTCGTGTATGGCACGATCCTCATCGGTCTCGTGCAGAGCATCCTCCTCATCCCAGCCTACTGGCTGATTGGTGTCAAAACGCCCATCCTCTGGGGGATTATCACGTTCTTCGTCACGCTCATCCCCCTATTTGGCGCGCCGCTCATCTGGGTGCCGCTCGGCATCGTCAAGCTCGGCCAGGCAATAGCCCTCCAGGATACCCGCCTTGGGAGTCTGCTCGCAGCCTACTTCCTCTGGAATATGCTCGTGGTGAGTAATATTGATAATCTCCTCAAGCCACGGGTGATTGGGAGTGCCGCGCGCATGCACCCAGTCTTCATCCTCCTCGGCATCCTCGGCGGGATCCGGCTTCTCGGTATTACCGGGATCATCCTCGGCCCCGTGATTCTCACCGCTGCTGTGACATACTATGAACTCCTCCTCACGGATCCTCTCTTCACCAAGAAGCGTGAGGCCGCGTGAAGAGGAGAGTGTTTTCACGTATCCTCTTCTTTCATCTCAGACTTTTGAAACTTCGGAATGCAGAAGCATGTCATCTCAATGTGGGATGAAGAGGGTTTATTCTTCCGGTTTACCCTCCTCTCTCCTCAAAAGGAGAAGGGTAAGTAAAGATAAAAAAGATGATAATGAGGAATGAGATTAAGACAAAAAAAGGGAGGTGGAAAAACTGGTGAGGATGAGAGGAAGGATCAGAAAGAGAAAGGAAGAAGAAGCTGAATCCTCTACACATTCCGCTTCGCGAGGAGGCTGCGCGCATTCCTGATGAGCTGGGCGACGTGCGTGCAGGGCAATATTGCACCAGCCGCATTCTCATGCCCGCCCGCCGCCGCGCCGGGAATGCCACGAATGATGACTTGCATGATCGCATGCATATTCTCCTCCTCGCGCTTCGCGATGCGAATACTCACTTTACACTTCCCTTCTTCCGCCTGGGCAATGCTGAGAATAATCATACCAGGGGGAGTCGTATCATCATAACTAATAATACTCGCGATCGTGCCTATCAGTTGGGGTCGGATGATCCCCCTCCCGTCAATGATCATGAGGCCTTCATCCTGGATGATGAGTCCCTCGCTCCGCGCTTGCTGGTACCATTGCATCGCCTCGCTAATCGCTCTGCGGTATTCCTGCTGGATGGCGAGGGCTTTCCGCCGCGCGCCAGGCTCGTTCAGCACGGCAGCAATGCCTATGCTGGGCAGGTCCATGCGGCCGCACGCGTTCAGCACGGTGGCGAATTCGCGCGCATCCCGCAGGGGACTGCCAGGCGGCTCATCCGTGAGGAGGTAGGCGGTGGCGGGGGTGAGACTCCCATTCCCCTGCTGGACGAGGAGTGCTGCGATGAGCCGTTGGCGTTCGCTGCGTGAGAGTTGATAGTAGTGAATGGGCTTGCCCTCGCGCATGCTGGGAATACCGAGTTGTTCGAGGAAGCGTTCCGCTGCCGCGAGGCTTCCCTGCACGCCCTTCAAGGCGAGGTCGCGATTATACGCGAGGAGGCGTGCGAGGGGTCGGCTATGCAATCCGTAGAGGCTGATCGTCTGCTCTCGGATAATACTGCCTTCCTCCTCGGCATCCTGGAGGATGAGCTGGTTCAAGCCGTGAAAGCCATCCTGTTCTTGCACGTCGCCGAGCGCGCCGATAATCCCTGCGTAGGCGAGGTCGCGCATGCCGAGCGTGCGCGCGAGCAGATAGGCTACGCCAGCACCACTAATCTCTCTTCCACCGTCAATCCCATGCTCGTGCGGATTAACATGCACGTGATCTTCCCTGTGGAAGGATCCTTGGGGTTCGTGATGGTCAAGGATGAGGATGGGCTGGTCGAGCTGTGAGAGGAGGCTTACTTGGCCGCTGCCAAGATCCGTGAGGACGAGTGGCGTGTCATCCTGAATAATCCTGCGGAGGGCGGGCGCGTCAAGCGTCTGGACTGGATGAATACTATGCTGAATACCAAGCCGGGTGAGGACGCGGCTCATGATGGCGCCCGCGCTCATGCCATCCGCGTCAATATGCGTGATGAGGATAACCTTCCTCTGCTGTTTAAGCCAGGCGACCGCCTGCTGAAGGGTTTCATCAAGAGTTGGGGGGATCATCATGAAGGGCTGGCGACCAGGAGGGTCTTTTAAACTCATGGGCTGATGATAAGCGTGCCATCCTGGTCGAGGCGGAGCGTATAGGAGAGAATTCTCGTCTTGCGGACGCTACCCTGGACTCGGGGGATTTTGATGCATGCAGCATTCTTGTCAAGCGTAACCCTCTGGACTTGCTGGTTTGCTTCGCGGAGCGTGTCGAGTGGGATGAATGTGAGGCTTGCGAGTGCTTGCTTCCCATTCTCCGTGTGGAGGAGGACGAGGAGGAGGCCCTCTTTGGTTTTCTCGTCGGACGTTGGCGTATAGACCTGTCCTAGCGCTGTGCATTTCTCCGCGAGGGGGGGTGTGGTGAGGATGAGCGTGTATCCCTTCGCGAGGGGGATGTTCCCCGTGGTAAGAGTACTTCCCGTCCCGCTCTCTGCACTCTCAATAGCAGTGAGGATGGCATTCTCTGCCGTGTCAAGCATCTGCTGGACGCGCGTGGACTCGAGGCTCATCGTGAGGAAGGGTGTGATGATCATATAGATGAGGAGGAGGCCGATGCCTGCGAAGAGGATGCTGATGAGAAAGCTAAGGGCGGCACGACGCATAGAGTCTGCATAAACACGAGGAGGATTTTAAGACTTATGCTTGGTTTGAGGAGTATTTTTCCGAGTGAGAGGAATATCCTGCTCGAAGAGGAAAGACTGTGGGTGAGAGGAGGATAAAAGTGGAAAGAAAGGTATGGGAAAAGGAAGGAGGAATAGGGAAGGAGAGGGGAGGGAGACGGGATAATGAGTGAGGAGAAAAAGGTGAGGGAAGAGGAGAGAAAAAGGAGAAGAGGTTGGAGAGAAAGGATTCTTAGCGGACGAGGAGTTTGACCCGTTCCGGATCATACTTCCAGTCTGCCGGGAGACGGCCCTTCTCCTTATAATAACGGACGAGCCTGCGGATCTTGGATTCGATCAGCTGGAGGCCGCGCTTACTCCACAAGTCCTTCTTATGCTCTTCCAGATGGGTGCGGACGCGGATCGCCCGGCGGATGAGCGCGAGCAAGTCCTCCGGCAAGTCTGGCTGCAAGCCCTTCTCAGCGAGGACACGGCCAATCTTCTTCCCGAGGATCGTGCGGACATCGGGAATCCCATACACATCCCGGAGGATGAGCCCGATCTCAGCGCTCGTCTTCCCGTCCTTCGCAAGCTTGACGATGAGCATTTCAACTTCCTGCGCGTCATACCGCACCCAGTCATGCTTCCGCGGCTGGGCGGGCTTGACACTCCGACTCTTCCCACGTCGTCTCGCATGCATGCGTGCCATACGCTTCACCTCACGGTCAGGTCCCCACCCCGCACTGGTCATGCCGGGGAGGCCTCAAAAGCCCTCTGAAGGGCTTGGAAAGGGCTTGGAAAAGGAAAATCAAGGGTCTTTTTAAAATTGCGTGTGGGGAGAGTGGTCAACTGGTCACGACCGGCTTGGACTTATAAGGAAGGAACGTGTTTATGCGGGGTGGAGGTGATGCATGCAATGGTAGCCTTCCTCTACTATCCCCCACGCTACGTTGAACGACTCACGCAGGATGTGCTCAAACAGCTCAGCCAGAAGAGCATGGAGAATCGTGAACCCCGCGTCCAGCCCGTCTAAAACCGGTTGAAAACTCCTTCCCCCTCTTA